>JAQGOT010000355.1 GCA_028293465.1 Pedosphaera sp.
GACCCCGAGCGGTTCTGCGGGCGGCATTTGGATGTCTGGCCAAGCACCGGCGGCGGTCACCCCTGCGCTGCCTTCGATTACTGCGGCCAACTCCGCAATCGTCGGCGCCCCAAACAGGGCGATCATGGAAACTTCCAGATTAAACGTCCGGCTCATGTGAGAGCTCACCCTCATGGCCATCAGAGAGTGGCCGCCTAAGTCGAAAAAATTGTCGTGGATCCCGATCCGCTTGATTCCGAGAATCGTGGACCAGATTTCAGCCAATTGCTTTTGAATGGCCGTGAGGGGCGCTTCATACTTCTGGCCGGAGGCCAGTCGGCCACCAACCGATAAGGCTAAAGCCCTGCGATCCATCTTCCCATTCGGAGTGAGCGGCAGGGCATCTAGAACCAAAAATGCCGCGGGCACCATATACTCGGGCAAATGGCGTTTGGCAAACTCATGCAACTCTTTTTCCGTGGGTGCCTGGCCGGGTTCCAAAACCACGTGGGCGACCAATTGTTTATTTTCCAAAGTCTCTTCTTCAAGAGTGACGATGGCTTCTCTAATCAAAGCGTGCTGCGCCAGCACGGCTTCAATTTCTCCCGGCTCAATGCGATACCCGCGCAGCTTTACCTGGTGATCCGTCCGGCCAAGGAACTCAATATTCCCGTCAGGCAAGTAACGGGCCAGATCACCCGTGCGATAGAGCCGGGCCGAAGGATCCGAACTGAAAGGATTGGCGATAAATCTTTCGGCGGTCAACCCAGGCTGATGGAGATAGCCGCGGGCCAGGCCGGTCCCGCCAATAAACATCTCTCCGGGCATCCCCACCGGGACAGGTTGCTGTTGCTCGCTTAAAATATAAATCTGCTTGTTGGCCAATGGACGTCCAATGGTGGCAGGCGCACCCGGCCGCCTGAAGGCAGAGGTTGAATAGACGGTGTCCTCTGTCGGACCATACAAATCAAATACCTTCTGGATTGAAGCCCGTGCCTGGTAAATCTGATCCACCAACTGAGTCGCCAACGGCTCCCCGGCCAAGTTGACCACCAGCACCGATTCGGGTAAGCCGTTCATCCGCAGCAACTCTGCCATTGCCGAGGGAACGGTGTTGACCAGCGTCACTTCACGGGCGGCTGGCAACTGCGGCAATTGCAGCGCGTTTTCCGCCAGGATCACTTTGCCGCCCCAACTGAGAGGGACAAATAGTTCAAAGACCGACAGGTCAAAACACACGGAAGTAGCCGCCAACACCCCGGCCAATTCTCCAGCGGTAAAATGTTCTTTCGCCCAATAAACCAGGCCCACCACGCTCCGATGTTCGATGGCGACGCCCTTGGGCCGCCCCGTTGAGCCGGAGGTGTAGAGCACATAGGCAAGTTGGTCGGCCGACAGGTGTGTTTGGGAACTCGTGCGGCCTTGGATTGGATTAGGAATGGTCGGGAACTCCGGCAGTCGCGCCTGAGGCCATGCACCGCCCGGCTCATCTAGACAAACCACCTGCATGCCGGGCAATACAAACTGGCCGGCAAATTTTCGTTGTGTCAGGACCAAGGGAGCTTGCGCGTCGTGCATAACGAATTGGAGCCGCTCCTTCGGATAGGCGGGATCCATGGGCACATAGGCTCCGCCCGCTTTCAAGATGGCAAGTATGGCAGTCACCAAGGCCGACGAACGCTCAAGACAAACACCAACCAAGGTTTCGGCTCTCATCCCCCAGGCACGCAACCGTTCTGCCAGTTGATCGGCCTGGCCATTCAACTCGGCATAACTTAAACGCTGCTGGCCGCAGACCAGCGCGGTCGCCTGCGGGCTTCGTTCTACCTGGGCTTCGAATAACTGGTGAACGCACCGATCTTGTGGAAATGGCTGCCTCGTATCGTTCCATTCCATCAAGACCTGACGCCGCTCAGGTTCAGACAACAGTGGCAGTTCTGAGAGGCGCTGTTCCGGGTTTGCCACCATCCCTTCCAGCAGCGTTCTATAGTGCCCTGCCATCCGTGCAATTCTGGCCCGGTCGAACAAATCGGTATTGTATTCAATGCGGCCGCGGACACACCCATCCGTCTCCCACAGTTCAAAATAGAGGTCGAACTTGGCCGCACCATTGTCAATCGGGATGGTTTCGCAGGCCAGGCCGGCCAGGTTGAGATCAATCGGCTCTGCATGGAACGCAAACAGGTCCTGAATCAATGGATGGTGGCTCGGATCCCGCCCGGGTCGGAGTTCCTCAACCAGTTTTTCAAACGGCACCTCTTTGTGCGCGTAAGCACTCGACGCAACCTCCCGCACCTGGCGCAGGCAGGTGCGGAAGGTCATGTCAGCCGATAGCCGGGAACGAAAGACGAGCAGGTTTACAAAAAAGCCGATCATCGGCTCCAGTTCTTCCTGACCGCGACTGGCTATCGGCGCGCCAACGAGCACATCCAACTGGCCGGTGTAGCGATACAGCATGACTTTGTAGGCTGCCAGGAGCGTCATGAACAACGAAGCCTGTTCCCGCCGGCTCAAAGCTTTCAACTCGTTGGTGAGGGGCAGGGAAAGTTCTATGGGCAGCAAGGCTCCGTTAAACGTCTGCCGGGCTGGTCGCGGGCGATCCGCCGGCAGTTCGAGGATTGGTAGTGTGCCTCCCAGTTGCTCCTTCCAGTAGGTCAGTTGCGATTGCAGCCGCTGGCCTTGCACACATTGCCATTCCCAGATCGTGTAGTCGGCATACTGCAGCGACAAGGGCGGCAGGGGCGATGGCTGGTCTTTGGTAAACGCCCCGTAGAGTGTTTCCAATTCGCGTCCCATGAGGCCGCAGGACATACCGTCCGCAACCATGTGATTCAAATTCAGGACCAGCACGTGGTGGTCCGCACCCAGCTTGAACAATGCGGCGCGCACCAACGGTCCCTCGCCCAGGTTGAAGGGTCGCCGCATTTCGATGCTCGTCAAACGAGCGGCCTGCTCTTCCCGTTGTGTTTCCGGCATCCCCTGCAGATCTGTTATTGGCAGGGGCAGCTCCATTGCTGGAGCGATGATTTGCATCAGCTCACCGCCCTCGGAAGCGAAGGTGGTCCGCAGGACTTCATGACGGCAAAGGATTTCATTCAACGCCCTTGCGAGCGCGCTGACATCAAGTTTGCCTTTCAGGCGAAAAACCGCCGGGAGAACATAAACCGGGCTGGCCGGATCCAACTGGTGCATCAGCCACAAACGCTGCTGTGAAAATGACGCAGGAGCCACATATACCTTGTCTCCAATCTCCAATGGGACGGTGGCCTTTTCTGGGCTGACCATTGCGCGTGTCGGGTTAATCATGGCAATTCCTCTGGTTTTGTTTGGGGTGCTTGCTCCGTCTGCGGGTGAATCGGACGCTTCACCTGAAGCGTTGCGCGCGGCACGGCCACCAACTTGGGCGTTTGCTCCTGGGGATCGATCATCGGCGCCTTGGCAATTTCGGACACAATTGCCGCAATCGTCGGCTGGCCGAACAGCTGGCGCACGGAAACTTCCGCCGGCAGCAGCTTGCGCATGCGCGTCACGCTCTGAGTGAGCAGCAGCGAATGCCCGCCCAACTCGAAGAAATTGTCCTCGATGCCGATGCCTTCCAAGCCCAATGCCTCCTCCCAGACTTTGGCCAGGCTGCGTTCCAGTTCATCGCGCGGGGCGACGTAAGGCGTTGGGAGGTTCGGGCGGGCATGGCGGGCGGCCTTTTCGGGCGTTGGCGTTTCCGCTTGTTCAGGCGCCGACGAGGGTCCGGAACCGCGGTTGAACCGGTCCAACCAGGCGGGCAGGTCCTGGGGTGAAACAATCACCTGGGGCAAACCCGGCCGACTCAGGATTCGGTCCAACGCAGCCACGCCTTCAGCCGGCGCAATCGATTCTTGAAGATCGAAGTGAAGCATGCGGGAATCAGCGGCGCGTTCTCCTTCGCCCTTGGCATGGGCGCGAGGCCTTGATTTGATGCCTTTCATCGTGAACTCGACGACTTCCACCAGTACAATCCCCTCCGAGTCAGTGATGGTGAGGTGGAACGTGGGCATGTCGTGATTGGAAGGCTCGGGACAGCGGGCATGGCTGTAAATCTGCCGCGGTAACGGCGCATACATGCGCAGTCGTTTATACGAAAACGAAATGTACATCAGTTCGCTCGCTTCATAGCCCTTGATCAAATGCAGCGCGAAGGAGGTGGCCCAGTCGAGCAGGGCGGGATGCAATTTGAACTTTTCCAGGTCGCCCAGAAACTGCTCCGGCAACTCCAACATGGCCACCGCTTCATCGGTTCCGAAGCAAATTCGCTTCAGGCTGTTCCACCGCGGGCCTAAAAAGAAGTAGCGGTCTTCCCGGGTTTCGGGCCGCGGACCAGTGAAAACCGTTTCTTCCCGGCTACAACGACTCAAAATTTCCGGCAGGCGGAGCCGTTGCTGCGGCACAGGCTTGATCAACGCTACGGTACCGCGGGCATGTTCTTGCCAATCCGTTCCCGCCCGACTTTCAATTACGAATTCCGATGCGGTTTCTCCTGGCTTAAGCCGCAGACGCGAGGGCTTCGTCTCCTCCGGTCTTACCTCCAGCGGAGCAATGAACAACACGTCGCGCAGCTCAACCGCCCCGGCTCCGCCATTTTTATGGCAGGCCGCCGCCCGAGCCATCTCAAGATAGGTCGTGCCGGGGATTACGGCCTCGCCTTCCTGGAATTTGTGTTCGCTTAAAACCCAGTAGTGCTGAAGTGATAAATCGTTCGAGAAGATCGTTTCCTCGGATTGCACCATGGCACGGCCGTCAAGCAAAGGATGCATCGCTGCACCTCCGGAAGATGGCCGGTCCGGATTGTCCAGTCGTGCAGCGGCCATATCGGCGGCCATGCCGACCTCCTGCCAGGCGCCCCAATTGATTGCGACGGTTCTCGTGCCGTCCTTGGCCATCTTCCATTGGGCAAACGCATCAAGAAAGGCGTTGGCCGCGCAGTAGTCCACCTGCCCGGGAACGCCCGCCAGCGCGCTGACCGAAGAAAAGAGCACTAGAAAATCAAGCTTGGTATCAGCCAGCAACTCTTCCAACAGCAGTGCCCCCGCAACCTTCGGGGCGAGGACACGTTCAGCGCCCTCCGGTGTTTTCAATTGAATGAGGCAGTCGTCGAGCGTGCCGGCGGCGTGGATCACTCCATGGATAGCGCCAAACCGCCGCTGCACATCTTCAAGTACAGGCTTCAATTCTTCTCGTTTGGCGACATCGGCGGCAGCGACCATTATTTCCGTGCCGCTGACCTGGAGCAACTGCAGTTGCCTGATGGCGCGGTGGACTTTGTAACCAGGGTCCGTTGACGTGAGGATTTTTTCCCAATCCTCGGGGCGCGGCAATCCAGTCCGCCCAATCAGCACCAATTTGACGGAAGCCGCCTTGGCTAAATAGCAGGCCACCTCCAACCCCAAGCCGCCAAGCCCGCCCGTGATCACGTAAACGCCACCTGATCTAATGAAAGGGATGGGAATCGGCCGGACCTCCTGCCCCTCCGTGCGCCGCTCTCCCGCCGGAAGCGAGGAAGAAACTGTCCGTGGTGTGAGTTGTCCTGCCGCCTTTGATCCCAACAACTCCGGGGTTGCACCTTCGCGCTCTCGGAGTGAAGGGACGGAAGGAATGGGGGCCGCAGTGGACTCTTGGCCCATGGTTGGTGCATCCGGAAGCAATTCGGATTTCCCATCCACTGCTTTGAGACGAATCGGTTCATAGGTCTGCACCCAGCGGCTTGATCCGCGATATGCTACTATTTGGTCATGAATTGGCGCTTGGAATTCAGCCTCCAGCAGGCGCAGCAGCATTTGTCCCTGCCGCGACCCCGGTTCCAGCAGCTCGACATCAATGCTGCGGCATTGGAGGTTGGGAATTTCACGCGGAATTACTTTGCAGGGGCCGAGTAGCAGAGCCCTGGCGGGCTGGAGGATCGGTTCACCCACCAACGACTGCATGCCCAGCGAAACAATTTCCAATTGCATCGGGTGGGTCCAACCGACCTGGCCCACCGCTTGCGCCAGATAAAGCAGGCTGTAAAAACTCGCGCTGGCGGTATTCTGACTGAGGCCAGGACGTGCCGCATCGCTTTCCTCCGAGCCGACATTCCAGAGGTGGACAATTTTCTCCGGTATGCGACCACTGCCCGCCAGCTCTCTAAGTAACCGCCAATAATGCGCTGCCTGATGTGGATCAATGATGAACAACTGGTCGTTCATGTTCCAAAATTGGCTGCCAACCCGCACCGAAATGATTTCCAAATTCCCGGCCTGCTCCGGTATTGGCGCGCCGAAGGCATCGGACGATCCTCCCATATGCTGGCGCAATCGTGCTCCGAATCCGCGCTGATCTTCAAAAATCAGCCAGCAGGATTTTTTCCCGCGTGCGGGTCCGTTAGGTGACGGCAAAGACGAGCGGTTCCAGGATGGTTGATAAAACCAATCCTCGAGCTTTGTTTTTTTGGACAGCACGTTTGGGCCTGCCTCGGTTGCCAGCTGCAGTTGACCGCGCTCGATCCAGTAACGTTGATGTTCGAACGGGTAGGTTGGCAGCGACACACGGCGTCGGCTTTCGTGGGTGTAAAAACCGCTCCAGTCCACTTTCACACCGGCAAGCCAGGCACGCCCCAAGGAATGCAACAGAAAAGCGAGATCCGAGCCTTGGTCCTCCGGGTGACGCAACGAAGTCAGCACTGCTTGATCCGCGTCTTTGGCCGGATGTTGCATTACCAACCGGCTCAATGTGCGCCCCGGCCCGACTTCCATCAGGAGACGGTGCGGCTCCAACAGGAGTGCTTGCAGGCCATCGAAAAAACGCACGGTTTGCCGGGTATGCCGCAGCCAATATTCCGGTTCCATTACTTCCTCCGCGGTGATCCAGCGGCCGGTCACATTGGATACGAACGGAATCTGTGGTGGCTGCAATCGAACCTTGCGGATTTCCTTGGCGAAAAGTTTTAGCATCGGCTCCATCATTGCGGAGTGAAAGGCGTGCGAAGTGTGCAACCGGTGGAGCACGATGTCCTTTTCCTCCAGTTGCTTTTCAACGGATTCAATCGACTTGCAAGGTCCCGAAAGGACGCACAGCGATGCGCCATTGATCGCGGCCAGAGAAATTTGTTCATTTAGGTATGGACGCAACTCCGCTTCTGAGAGCGGCACCGCGGTCATGGCCCCACCGGGCAGCTCCTGCATGAGACGGCCACGAGACGCCACCAGGCTCAACGCTTCCTGCAAAGAGAATACGCCGGCCAGACACGCTGCCACATATTCACCAATGCTATGCCCCACCATCGCTTCGGGGCGCAGTCCCCACTGCATCCATAACACCGCCAAGGCGTACTCGGTGACAAACAAGGCCGGCTGGGTGATGGCAGTCTGCTCAATTTGCGCGGCAGCCCATTCAGCCTGTTCCGGGCTGGGAAACAGGATCGTCCGCAAATCCAAGCCCAGATGCGGCTGGAGCAATTCCGAACAGTGATCCACCGTCTCTCGGAACTTGGGCTCCAACGCGTAAAGCTCTCGCCCCATGTTCACGTACTGGGCCCCCTGCCCGGTGAACATAAAAGCTACGGGACGCTCCGTATGTTCCGTGTCGCTGTTTAGGATCCGTTTCGGGTCGACCGCTTCCAAGGCGCCAACCGCATCCTGAATACCTTGACAAACAAGCAACCGCCGATGGTTGAACCGCTTCCGGCCGGTTTGCAGTGTGAAGGCCACATCGGCCAGATTGAGCGTGGGGTTCTCCTTTAAGCGCTGGAGAAGATTCTTCGTGGCACTCTCCAAAGCCGAAGCAGTCTTGGCGGAAAGCGCCAACATCTGCCACGGGCGGGATGCTCCCGAGGGCAATGCTTCCGGGGCTTCTTCCAGAATCACATGCGCATTGGTACCTCCAATGCCAAGCGAATTAACCCCTGCCCGGCGGGGAGTTTGGCTCACCGGCCATTCCCTCAATGTGCCGTTCACGAAAAAGGGGCTGTTGGCAAGGTCCAACTCGGGGTTGGGCGCTTCAAAATGCAGGTTCGCCGGGATTTGTCGGTGTTGCAACGCCAGCACTGTCTTCATGAAACTAGCCACCCCGGCGGCGGTATCTACATGGCCGATGTTGGTTTTAACCGAGCCTATGCCGCAAAATTGTTTCTTGTCGGTGGTGTTTCGAAAAGCCTGCGCGAGTGCGGCCACCTCGATCGGATCCCCCACCGGCGTGCCGGTGCCATGCAATTCAACGTAAGAAATGCTTTCTGCCTCCACGCCCGCCACCCCCAAAGCCGAGGCAACCACCTCGGCCTGTCCATCCACGCTGGGCGCAAGATATCCGCCTTTCA
>JAQGOT010000440.1 GCA_028293465.1 Pedosphaera sp.
GTTGTTCGTGGCTACCGGTGGAAAGCTGGCGGAAAAATCCAAACAAAAATTTCTCACGGCTGTCGAGCGAATGAAGGAGACGTGTCACGATATCAAGGAAAGGGCAGCGACGGGGGCCGAGGCCACGAATCAGACGGTTCAGCATTATCCATACTCCACGGTGGGCATCGCCTTCGGCTTGGGGTTGGTCATCGGAATTCTGGCCCGACGCAAATAAGGGATTTGGAGGGCGAACGAGCGTCGGGATAGGCCGGCAGCGCGGAAATTTAGACTTCAGATTCCGCGTCCTTTCATTATTCCACAAAAGGCAAAAAGCTCCTGATTGGCATATAAACCTTTAGGTACGTGGGATTTATACATTCGTTTAAGCCCGCCGCAGGGACTGCTGCAATTGTGTAACCTGCACAAAATAGCCAGCGTCTATTCCAAAGTAGTCCGAACAAACAAAACATTAAACAATATCATTGATATGAAGAAATTCTTAGTTACAACGCTCGGTGTCCTCTGCGCCATGGCTGTCGTCGTTCAGGCTCAAGACAAGCCCAAGCACAAATTGACCGATGAGCAGAAGGCTTTGCGGAAAGAAATGACCGAGAAGTACGACGCCAACAAGGACGGCAAGCTTGATAAGGATGAGCTGTCCAAAGTGAGCAAGGAAGACAAGGACAAGCTGGAAAAGGCCGGCGTGACCTTGGGCCGCCACAAGAAAGATGCGGCCGAGACAGACAAGCCGGCCACGAAGTAATTTCGAGGTTCGTTCCTTGGAAGGAACCAAAGTCCTCACCCTAAACGGATGTGACGCTCCACTGAACTCAGTGGGGCGTTTTTGTTTCAGTACCCAGACAAATCAAAAGCGATGGTTGTGAAAAAACTTTCTTCGGGAGCGGAACGCTCAACCGCTCTAATTTATGAACATTGCCTCGTTGGATTGGAGGAGGGCATGGGCATATTTGGCCCAGGAACCTACAGGCATCAGGCCTGCCGAGTTCCGATTCTACGGCGAGGATGGATTTTTTCCCGAGATTCATCTCTGTGGCAAACGCCTCGTCTTTGCCGACCACGTATTGCAGCGCTTCTCCTCGCGCACCCAGCGCAACGTGGGCGAGGACCTCTCGAATTTCCTGCTCACCTTTTACGGTGCCTTTAGTCTGGCCATGCCCGTCGGCCCGGGCCGGGCCTTCGTGTCCCCCTATTTTGATACCATCCTCGCCTTCCCCCACACCGAAACGGAAACTGAGTTTTTCGTCACGACCTGCCTCACCATCAACGAAATCAATTCCATGGAGCGCGAGGTGCCTCCGCAAGCTTCGAATCTTCACTACGGTCCGGCATTCATCACGCCTCGAATACGCAGAATACGCAATTGGGTGCCGGCACGTTGCATGTTCAATTTCTACAAATGCTGGGAACGAAAGATCGCTCTACCTCCGCCGCAACTGTCATTGCCCAAAACCAAGTGGCACTGTTTCGCGAACCTGGTAAAGGACTTTCTCATCGAGGAAGGCCATGGGCCCGGCTCATCAATGCGCTTCGTGGACGGGATTCCCGGCCCTTGCTCCTTGGACCTTTTTCCCGGAAAATCAGAGACCCGGCACAATGAGTTGGAGTTTTATAAGCAGGCAATCCGCGACTCTGTTCTGCGTCGATGAACTATTGAATTGAGCGTACAGAAATGCCCCAAAGTGGTTAACTGCCGCCCATTCCAAAACCCTGCCCACCAACCGATCCGCTCCGAAGGTTCGTAGGACCGGCATGTTTATAGAACCGTCCCCACCAAATCGAAATCATTCTGCCGACCCAGTCGGCGCGAACCCGTTCCCCGGGAGAGCATCGTCCCCCTCTTCGACCTCTCCCCCACGGCACCCTAAGCCCGACGCCGAACCTTCGTTGCGAAAGCACTACCCCATGTCACCCCGCTCTCTACTGCCCTGGTTGAGGCCGCCTCCATTTTGAACAAGGAGGAAATTTGTCCCGGTCGGGTTTGTGCGGTCCGTTGTTACACCCTCTCCAGACCACACGATGCGCTGGACAACGCTCAGCTAACGCCTTAGGGTCAGGAACAGGAACCGGAAGAGGGGATATGTTTGCCGCTCAATATGGAACCTCTGGGACTGCGCGTGAAACTATCGAGAGTCATTCAGTTCGTAATAGCTGCGGTATTGATCAGCATTGGAAGCGTTGCATTGCTTGCCAACGCATTGGTCGGCGTCAGCGTGATTTGCTTCTGTTCGCCGTCGTTCGTTTTACTCCATCGTTCGGAAGCCACCCGCCGAGTAACCTTTCGAGAGCTTTGTATCATTATCGCGTTGTTGGTTGCGTTGGTGGCTCTGATTGCCTTCACCAAGTTGTTCATTTCTGATTTGGCCGCTGAACACTTTTTTCGCCGTCCCGTTTTTGTTGTTCCATTCTGGGCATTGGCTATCTCAGCTTTATTTTGGTGGTGGCGAGGCGAGAGGAGATTGGTAGGTGTGTAGCAAATCGCTGCATCCAGTGCGGGACGGCGCTTTCCGCTCCGCCCTGCGGTTCAGGTCATCTAACCCCGCATGCCCAAGCTCTGGCCGTTCGGGCGCTTGATTATCACTCCTTTTTACTGACCTTATGAGAGACGTGGGGCCAAGCAAACCGCCGGAACCCACCACCGTTGGCACAATCGGTTCCATCCCGCGACGCAGGACGCTCCACATCACCGACCCTGCGTGGCTCAGCGTAACCAGACTTTCCCAATGACATCATTCGATCAGCGCAAAGTGGAAGCATCCCTTGGAGTCCAGGCAATGCGGGTTGATCCGCCCCGGGATTTTTGGGGATTTGAGATAGTCGGGCCTGACCGGATCCTTTACCTTTCGGTTGATATCGGGTTGATGCAGGTCTCGCTTGAAATGTTTGGGCGGCAGGGAGGGCAGCCTATGGTCAATCTCTGGCTCGACTATTGTCACGCCGTTCGGGTTGCAAAGTGTGCCGGTCAGCCGGTGGTTGAGATAGTGCAGACGATCCACTGTCATGATTGTGGTGCCACGCGGGATCGGAGATATTGTCTGGAGGTAAAGCCAGAGATAAGATTTTGGAATGAAATTGGCCCTGTGGACTGACCACCGACGGAGTCAACGCCGCCCTGCGCTCCCTACGCATCAAGAATTCACAGATCGTTACCGCCCCAGATAGCAGCAGCCTCGTGCGCTCACGGCTTCTACAAGGCACCTCAACGCTCAACCATAAAAGTCATGTCGTATGAAGACTTATCGGTGGACTTTTTGAGTTCTGGTGGTTCTCGTCCGCCGTCATCGTGACCGTCTGCATCAATGCTGTAAATCACGTAACCGCTCTCCAGGCGTCGATATCGGAGCGCTGCCCCGTCGAAAGGATCAGTTGGCACGACTTCAACGAACTGGGGCATGAGTTCCTCCAGGTTCTCGGGCAATCTTTGCCGATCGTGGCGGAAATGCTCCACAGCCAGCGCGGTGGTGGCCAGTTCGACCTGTGCACGAAAAGCCGCCTCCCGTATGATAATTGTTGAAAGTGAGGGCAGGAGCATGCCTGAAAAAGGATGGAAG
The DNA here is from genome assembly GCA_028293465.1 of Pedosphaera sp. Classification (GTDB taxonomy): domain Bacteria; phylum Verrucomicrobiota; class Verrucomicrobiia; order Limisphaerales; family Pedosphaeraceae; genus JAQGOT01. The sequence continues at coordinate 3,552 of JAQGOT010000440.1, forward strand.
GTCTTGCTGCCGGTATTGCCTGCGGTCTCCATATAATTTGTTAGCGCGAGGCTTTGCGGTGGCGGCAACGCAGCAAACGACATCACCCCTTCCATCGTCTCCAGGTAAAAATCCAAATCTCGCTCGAAAAAGCCGGTGAGCCAGACGAAGTATCCTGATCTGCCGGAATACTCCCGGCGCGGTCGGGGATGAGTCCCGGGTGGGCCATTTTCGCCGAGGGTCTGCATTTGTGACAAATTCAGCCCGAATTCCGGAATCATCATGGCACGCTCGCCAACCAAAGCACTGGGCAACAAGTTGGTCTCGCCAGCGTGAGCGAATGCCGACTGAAGCCGCTTGCACGCTTCAGCACTGGGCGTGGCCCGGTTCAAACTCCTTTGAGTGGCGTTGACGGCCATGCGGACGATCGACTCGCTGATCAAATGAGACACCACTAGGGGCTCTTCGTCGAGTGTGCCGGCGAGCCTTAACTGAAGCTCGATTTGTTCTGGCCACGCCTCAACGTCTCCGCTCTCAACCTGGAGCGCGGTTCTCAGGGCAGCCAAGTGCGCAACGTCCTTTAACCCCATGTGCAACTTTTCGTCGTAAGGCCTTGCAAAACAGGACGAGGTATTTTGTCCGGATTCGAGGGTATTTTGCCCGCTTCCGTAACTCTCGATGGGGCTGAAGTTTAGCATGACCTCGAGAAAGTTGTACATGGCGTCTGTACAAATACCTGATGTCCACCAAATCCGGCCCAAGGACCTATTGGGTGCTGGAGGACTACTCCACCGGCAAGCGCCGATTATTGAACAATCAATCGGAAAAGGTCGCCAAGCATCTGCTGAATGCGGCCTTCCGGATATGGTGGCGGGAGCGCTGTTAACGCTCCCGCCAACCAAGCGCAATACCCTGCGTCCGTGGTTTATGGGCGCAACATTTACGGGAGCGTGAGCCGATAGAATCGGCTGCCCGCCACCGCTGGCACGGTCACCTGGTTCTGTCCATTGACCAGGGTGATCGCGTTCGTCACGCTCGACCAATTCGTCGTGCCCAGATCCGAGTTTTGTTGCAGCACGAAGCCGCCGGCCGCCCCGGGCCAGGTGAACACGAACGTGCCGCTGCCCGTGGGCTGCACGGTCAGGTTGGGAAGACTGACAAAGGAGAAGTTGCTGATCTTCTGCGTGGAAGCGGCGCCGCCGGTCCCGCCGGTGATGCCCACATACGCAGCATTAGTTCCCACGATGGAGGGCAGATCGACGAGGTAGTTGGTGCTGAAGGAGACATGCGTCACCGTGTCGGTCAGTGTCAGGGACAGGGTGGCACCGTCATAATTGAGCGCGACGCCGATGGGATCGCCGCCGGCGAGGTTGATTGGCGTGGTGGGGGAATAAGGAGCGCCGGTCGCCCCGTTATTGCGCAGGGCGATGCCCGGGACATTCGGACCATAGATGTTGAATTCCAGCGCCGCGCTGGGGGTGATGCCGTTGTAACCCAGACCCCCGCCGCCGCCGCCGAGGGCCGACGCTCCCCGGGAATCATTCTGCAAGACGAACGCCGCCCCGTCGGCCCCGCCGCCGCCAACGTCCTGATAGGTCCACGTAGCCTTGAAGGCCCCGATATACTCCGGATAATTGAGGAAGCTGCTCCGGGCTTCATTGGCGGCGCCATCGGTGAGGGTCAGCACGTTGCTGGCAATGACTGCACCGCCGTTTAGCGTCCAGCCTCCGCCGTTGTTGAGGGCGGGCCGCGTGACCGCGAGGGTCATGAGCGCGCTGGCGTTGTTGCCAACGCCGTTGGTCATGAACAGTTGATAGGTGCCCGCATCGCCGGCGAACACTTCGGCGATGGTCAGGGCGCTGGATTGGGAGCCGCTGATCCGGCCATTGTCGGTGAGGTTGGTCCCGTTAAACTTCCAACGGTAGGAGATGGGCTGAGTCCCCGCAACGTACACGGTCAAGGGCAGCGGTAAACCGCTCGGGTACGTCAGCGCGAGCGGTTGCAAGTCCAGAAGGATCTGCGGTGCGCCCGCGACATTCGTGAACGAACTGGCAGGAACTCCGAACGCGCGCAGTTCGGTCGAGGAAATGAAATGGGCCGCTCCATTTGCCGGCACTCCGCCGACGGCCCAGCCATAGCCGACGCGTTGCTTGGCGGGCAGATGCGACAAGTCGAACGCCACCGGGGTGTTGACCGGAACGCCCACCGGCCCGTCCACCGCGTAATCGAAGCCGTTTCCACTGATCAGGGCGGCCGGAACGGCAACCCAGTTGGTGTTGCTTTCCGGAGGGCTGGTACTGGTATCC
>JAQGOT010000480.1 GCA_028293465.1 Pedosphaera sp.
GGTATTACTTCGTGCTGAAGGGCATTGCGAAGGTGTTGGAAGTGAATTCCTCGCTTGAGTTGTTCCGTCACGCGGTTCATGTGGAGGTTTCGCCGAAAACCTGGTACCACCTGAAGACCCGCGTGGACGTCGCAGCCGATGGTTCCGGCGTTATCCGCGCCAAGGTCTGGAAAAAGAGCGAAACGGAGCCGGAGAAATGGACCATTGAGGTGCCGCACGCGCACGCGCACGACAGCGGATCTCCCGGGCTGTTCGGCTTCGCGCCGCAAGTGCCGGTCTATATCGACAATATCAAGGTGACGCCCAACTAAGGCGTCCGCCGGTTCGACCAAGTTAAAGCCAGCGTGCCCGATGCCCGCTCTGCAAAAGCCAAAAAATGAAAACCGTGAAACATAAAATCATTTCTTCCGCCCTGCTGGCCGGTGTCGTTGCCACCGGCGTGCTGGTACCCACGGCGTTTGCCGAGGATTGGCCGCGCTGGGGCGGTTCCGATCCGGGCCGCAACATGTATTCGCCGGCCAAGGGTTTGCCCGACCATTTCACCGCCGGCAAACTCAAGCCGAACACCGACGAGGTGGACCTCAAAACCACCAAGAACGTGAAGTGGGTGGCGCAGTTGGGCTCGCAAAGCTACGGCAATGTCACCATCGCCCAAGGCAAGGTGTTCGTCGGCACCAACAACGAGAACCCGCGCGATCCCCAGCATCAGGGCGATCACAGCATCCTGCTTTGCTTTGACGAAAAGACCGGCGAATTCCTCTGGCAATTGGTCGTCCCCAAGCTGGCTTCCGGCAAGGTGAACGATTGGGAAAACCTCGGCCTGCTCTCCTCGCCCTGCGTCGAAGGCAACCGGGTATACCTCGTGACCAGCCGCTGCGAAGTCCTCTGTCTCGACATCGAAGGCCAGGCCAACGGCAATGACGGCCCGTTCATGGACGAAGCGCAGTATGTCGCGGGCCCCGGCAAACCGAAGTCCAAGATCGGCCCCAAGGACGCCGACATCATCTGGCGTTATGACATGATGGATGAACTCGGCGTGTTTCCGCACAACGCCTCCAACTGCTCCGTCCTGATCGTGGGCGACACCATCTACGTCTGCACCTCCAATGGCCAGGACTGGACCCATTCCAACATTCCCTCGCCGAACTCGCCCAGCTTCATCGCGATCAATAAAAAGACCGGTGAACTGATGGGTGAGGATGACGCGCACATCGGGCCGCACATTTTCCACGGTCAATGGAGCTCGCCCTCGACGGGCGTCGTGAACGGTAAGCAGTTGGTCTTCTTCGGCGGTGGTGACGGCAATTGCTACGCCTTCGACGCCAAGCCGGTCAAGGAAGGCGACACGAGCATTCTCAAAAAAGCCTGGTGGTTTGATTGCAATCCGCCCCAGCACAAGGTCGATGCGGATGGCAAGCCCTTCAAGTATCCGGCAGCGGACGGTCCCAGCGAAATCAATGCCACGCCGGTCTTTTATAAGAATCGCGTTTACGTGGCCGTGGGCCAGGACCCCGAACATGGCGAAGGTGTGGGCAATCTGACCTGCATCGATGCCACCAAGACGGGCGACGTGACCAAGACCGCCAAGCTCTGGTCGTATGACAAGATTCATCGCAGCATTTCCACGGTCTCCATCGACCCGGCCACTGGCCTGCTTTTCGTCGGTGACTTCTCCGGCTTTCTGCATTGCCTCGATGCGGAGACCGGCAAGCTTTATTGGACGCATGACATGAAGGCGCACATGTGGGGTTCGACCCTCGTGGCGGATGGCAAGGTTTACGCCGGTGATGAGGACGGCGATTTCGTGGTGCTCGCGGCCGCGAAGGAAAAGAAGGTCATCAGCGAAACCAATCTCGGCGCGCCGGTTTACTCGACGCCCGTGGTGGCCAATGGCGCCATCTATGTCGGAACCAGCACGCACCTCTATGCGTTCTACGATGAAACCAAGGCGGCGATAAAGAAGGATCAGCCCGCCCAGGTGGACAAACTTAACCTGAACAAGCCCTAAGTGATTTTATCGGGATGGACAGGTGTCGGTGGCTGCAACCGGGATGAAAAATTCATCCCACAATATAACATCGCTCACCCTCTCCTCGGGGAGAGGGACGGGGTGAGGGCGGGCATCCATCACACCTATTCTTGATGCTGAGGAAACTGGGTCTAGATCGTTAGCCATTATGAAAAAACTTCTGCTGTTCCTGATGGTGGTGGCCGTGTACGTGCTGCACCAGGATTACTGGAATTGGAAGAACGCCGAGTTGGTGTTCGGCTTTCTGCCCACCGGCCTGGCTTATCACGCCGGTTACTCCGTTCTCGCGTCCATCATGATGGCGGTGCTGGTCAAGTTTGCCTGGCCGAAACATCTCGAAGACGTGGAGCCGCATGAACCGGTCCAGGGCAAGCCAGAGGAGGAGCGTCACTGATGATCCCGGTTATTGTTATCGGCGCTTATCTGTTGGTGATCGCCGGCATCGGCTTCTTCGCTTTCAAACGCGGCAAGTCGAACACCGAGGATTTCTTCCTCGCCAGCCGCTCCATCGGGCCGATGGTGTTTTTCCTGTCGATCTTCGCCACCAACATGACGGCGTTTGCCATCCTCGGCAGTTCGGGGCAGGCCTACCGCCAGGGCATCGGCATTTACGGTTTGATGGCTTCCTCGTCCGGCTTCGTGATTCCGCTGACGATCTTCTTCATCGGCACCCGGCTTTGGGCGCTCGGCAAGCGGTTCGGGCATCAGACGCAGGTCCAGTTCTTCCGGGACCGTTGGGAATGTGACGGCATCGGCACGGTTATCTTCGCGCTCAGCGCCGCGATGCTGATCCCCTACATGATCATCAGCATCATGGGCGGCGGCACGGTCTTGCAGGACATCTCCACTCCCAAAGGCTCGCATGACGCCTTGATCCCGTATTGGCTCGGCTGCGCGACGGTGGCGGTGGTGGTGACCATCAATGTGTTCTTCGGCGGCATGCGCGGCACGGTGTGGGTTAATATCTTTCAGACCATCCTGTTTCTATGCTTCGGGTTTGTGGCCGTGACGGTCATCAGCCACGCGTTGCCAGGCGGTTTCGGCGAATACATGGGCAAGCTGGCCAGCGACCCCAAGACCAGTTCCCTGCTGACGCGCGAAAAGATGTTACCGCAGTTTTTCTGGAGCTACACCCTGATTCCACTCTCCTCCATCATGTTCCCGCACATGGCCATCATGTGCTTCTCGGCACGGAAGGTGACCGCGTTCAAGCGCACGGTCATCATCTATCCCATCGCCATTCTGCTCATCTGGCTGCCGTGCATCCTGCTCGGGGTGCTGGGGGTGGCCACGCTCGGTAAAATTCAGGACCCGGACGGCGTCCTTCTCCGCATGCTGGCCGAGTATGCGCCGGTGTGGTTGGCGGGCCTTTTGGGTGCGGGCATCATTTCGGCGGTCATGGGCTCGGACGCCCACCAGGTGCTCGCCATGAGCACGATGTTTACCAAGGACATTTTCACCCATTACGGCGGGCGCGAAAAATACGGCGAAAAGGGCGCGGTCTATTTCGCCCGCGCGTTCATCGTGGTCGTGACGATCCTCGCCTACGCCATCGCGCTCTACCTCAAGGAAAAGCAGGGCATTTTCGAGATCGCGATCCGCTTCGCATTCTCCGGTTTCGCCGCGATGGCGCCGGTGATGATCGCCGCGCTGTTCTGGAAACGCAGCACCAAATGGGGTGCACTCGCCTCCACGCTGTTCGTGGCCGCCACGCTCATCGGGTTCGCCCTGCTGCAAGGCACCCCCACGCCTCCACCTGCGGCGGCCAAGCCGGCCCCTGTCCAGATCCAGGAAAAGGTCGCCGAAATTGCCAAGCCCGACTCGACGGAACCCAAAGACAAGCGGGTGGAAGTTGCCAAACCCGCTCCCGCAGTTGTGGCCGATGTAAAACCCGCTGTGCCGCTGGACGCGAACGGCAAGCCCAAGAACATCATCTGGCAAATCGGCGAGGGTAAAGGCGCAATCCCGATTCTCTCCCGCGCTCCCAATGGCGACGTGCGTTTCCTGAGTGGTTATATGACCGTGGTGCCGATGGTGTTCGGTTCGGCAATCTGCATGATCCTGTTTTCACTGCTTACCCGTCCGCCCAGCAAGCAGACCATCGACAAATACTTTTCAAAAACCCAAACCGGCGCGGCTCCGCCAACTCCCGCTTCCCTCACGAACAAAGCGTGAACGCCGGCTGCATGGCTGAATAAACATCAAAATGAATCCCGACTCTGCAACCATCAAGGCGGCCCAAGACCAACTCGACGCCCACGTGCGCGACATCGTCCAATGGCATTTCTCGCCCGAAACCGGTTCCCCGTTCTGGCTCGATTGGGCCAAAAAAGCCGGTTGGAACCCGGCCGCGGAAGTGAAGAGTGCCGCCGACCTCCTGCGGTTTCCCCACTTTCAGGACGAGTGGCTTCGCGACTTGCCGAACGAGGTCTGGGTGCCGAAGAAATACCAGGGTCGCCCGTTCAATGTTTTCGAAACCGGCGGCACGACCGGCATGCCCAAGCAGCGCATCGGGTGGGACGATTACAAGACGGACTACGAGGAATTTTCCACGAAAATCCGGGACGAACATTTCCCGCGCGGCGGTGCCTGGTTGATGGTTGGGCCCACCGGTCCGCGGCGGCTGCGCCTCGCCATCGAGCATCTCGCCAATTTCCGCGGCAGTTCCTGCTACTTCGTGGACCTCGATCCGCGTTGGGTCAAAAAAGTGATTGCCAACAAGCAGTTCGAACACGCCCGCGCTTACATGGACCACGTGGTCGACCAAGCGGCGATCATCTTGAAACATCGGAAGATCAACGGCCTCTTCACCACGCCCAAACTTCTCGAGGCTCTCGGTGAAAAAATCGACCTCT
>JAQGOT010000483.1 GCA_028293465.1 Pedosphaera sp.
CTCTCGTTTGAATACGGGCTCAAAAACGTGCTGCGGCAGGACCCGGACATCATCATGGTCGGCGAAATGCGCGATCCAACCAGTTTTATTGCCGCCATGAGCGCGGCGGACACCGGCCACCTGGTGCTTTCGACCCTTCATACCACCAACGCCGCGCAATCGGTCGGCCGCATCCTAGATTTCTTCAAGGCGGACGAGCGGGAACAGGTTCGGCGGCAGCTTGCCGGCACCCTCCAGGCGGTCATTTGCCAGCGCATTGTTCCCACGGTCACCGGCAGCATGACACCGGCGCTGGAAATTCTCATCAACTCCAGCACGGTGAAGAAGTTGATTGAGGAAAACCGGTTGGATAAACTGGGGGCGGCGATTGAAACCGGGGTGGAGGACGGCATGCAAAACTTCAACCAAGCCTTGTTCCAACTCGTCAAGGACGGCAAGGTCTCGGAAAAAGAAGCGCTTGCCAAGGCCAGCAACCCGCAGGCACTCGAGATGAACTTCAAGGGTATTTTCCTCGACGAAGGACGACGAATCCTCGGGTGATCCTTGCGTCGAACGCTCCCCGCTATTTCTGCGGGGCAATATACAGGTCTCCCGCACGCAGGTGCTTCACGATCATCTCCACGGTCCGCGCGACGGCACCTTGGTTTTGCTGGACGATTTTTTGAGCTGTGTTCCCCAACTCCTCACGGCGCGCCGGGTCGGCAAGCAGCTCAGCAAACGTTCTTTCCAACTCCTCCGCGTCACCCACCTGGATGGCGCCGCGTTGCGAAATGAAAATGCGGGCTACGTCGGAAAAGTTCTGCATGTTAGGTCCAAACACGGTGGGTTTGCACAGCGCGGCCGGCTCGATCGGGTTCTGGCCCCCCTTGGCCGTCATACTCTTGCCAACGAAAACCACGGTTGCAGGTTTGTAGAAGCTCACCAGTTCACCCGTGGTATTGACCAACAAGCAGTCGAGCGAACCGGGCGCGAGTTGGGTGTCGGGAGCAATCTCAGCACGGTAAAAAAAACGGAGGTCGTGCTTGCTCAACATGCGTCCGATTTCCTTCGCGCGTTCAAAGTGGCGCGGCACGAGCACCAGAAAGAGTTTGGGGAAGCGTTGGCGTAAACGCATGAATTGCGCTGCCAGCATTTCCTCCTCCCCATCATGCGTGCTGCCACCAACCAGGATCAGGGCGTCACCGGCAACGCCAAGTTGGGCGAGCAGGGCTGAAACGTCCAGGGGTGCCCGCGTATTCACACAATCAAATTTCAGGTTCCCCAACATTTGTACCGCCTCAGGACGGCAACCTACTTCCAGTAATTTTCTGGCGTACTCCTCCGACTGAGCTTCGACGCCGGTAAAGGAAGCAAACAATTGGCGAAAAAGAAAACCGAAGCGTTTGTAGCGCGGATAGGAGCGATCCGAGAGCCGGGCATTGATCAAGAACAGGGGAGTGCCCAGCGAGCGTGCCCGCCAGATGAAATTTGGCCAGATTTCGGCTTCCACCAAGATGATGGCATCCGGATGAATTGTGCCCATCGCCCTTGCCACGTACTTTCGGCGGTCCACGGGATAGTAAATTTTGCCGATATGGGTCGGCAGTTTCTTCTGGAGCTCAGCCATCCCCGTGGTGGTGGTGGTGGATACCATGATTTTAATGTTCGGCAACCGAGGCTCCAAGGCGCGTATGAGTTCCATGCATACGCTCATTTCTCCCACGCTGACCGCATGCATCCAGAGCACATGGCGGTTGGTGATGGATTGCTTTATCTTGTTGTCGTATTGGCCGAACCGTTGGCCGAAGCCCTTCTGCCAGTTGCCGCGCCGCTGCATCCGGAAAAAGTAATACGGAGAGGAGAGGGCAAAGAGGGCCAAGAATATGATATTATAAACCAAACGCATGCAAATGACTCATTTCTATAGGGTTTTAATTCTCACATTTGGTAACAGAAAACCAAAGCACTTTCTGCGCCAGGCTGACCGCCTCATAAACTGAAATCAGCGCGACCGAAAAGGCATCGATTCAACGTCGGAAAAACAACCACCACACGATCAGCAACATGGGTAGCATATAAGGCAGGGTGTACTTGAAAATAAAACCGAGGAAGGTGGGAGTATGGACCTTCTGGTGGTCGGCGATGGCTTTGACCATAAAATTTGGACCGTTGCCAATGTACGTGTTGGCCCCGAAGAAAACCGCGCCGACGCTGATCGCCAGAACGTAACTATTGTATTTCAAGTTCCCCAGCAGGAAGGCCACATCAATCTGGTCCGAGCCAACCATGCCGCTGGCGAGCTCGGCTGCATGGTATTTTTGGAGAACGGCGAAGGTTTGTCTGATTTGTTCCGCATGTGTTCCCCTCACACTGGCCAGATCCGCTCCGTGGGTCTGAACCAGATGATTGATCTGGGTGGTGATATCGGGGTCGACGAACCGGCCGAAGAGGGTTTTCAAAAAGCAGAGATAAGTGGGCGCATTGTCGAGCATGCTGGAGAGAATGCCCGAGCTCCAATAAAAGAGGCCGGGCGATGCCTCAGTTAGTTTGCCCGCATTGCCTTGCAGCCAGTCCAGAGCCGGCATCATCGTGGCGAAGATGCCGATGAACAGGATCGCGACTTCCTGGATCGGATGGAAGTTGAAATGATTGGATTCATGCACCGACTTCCGGGTCGTGAAATAGGATCCGAGGGCTGCCAAGGCCATCAGTCCTTCGCGCAAGAATGGTGGATTGTTGATGAAAACACCGAGGAGAATAAGGCCCAGAAAGAAAATGTTTCCCAACCCCTCGAACCGCCATCGCTCATGGGTGCGAGTCTGTTCCGCGCGGACCCGCTTGGGCGCCCGCAGAAAATTCCCGTAATCCACCACAAAAAACATCAACAACAGGACGCCTACACCCACGCCCCACATCGGCAGGCAATGCTCAGCCACCCACCAGAACGGAATACCCATCAGGTAACCCAAGAACAGGGGAGGATCACCAATCGGCGTTAAACAACCGCCAACATTTGACACAATGAAAATGAAGAAGATGACGTGGTAGGCGGTGATGCGATACTTGTTCATCCGCAACCACGGCCGGATCAGCAGCATGGAAGCGCCGGTGGTCCCCAAGACATTGGCGATGATTGCCCCAACCAGCAGAAAGATAACGTTCGTCAAAGGCGTTGCCTCACCCTTTACGTTGATGTGAATACCGCCGGAGACGACGAACAAGGAGCCGATTAAAGCGATGAAACTGAGATACTCATGGGCCGTGTGCCAGACGCGGGTCGGGGCGTGGAGGCCAAAAAAATAATACGCGATCACGGCCGCCGCCAGTCCGTATGCGACCTTGGGATAATGGTTGCCCCACCAGGATGAAAAAAACAACGGCGCCAATGCAATCATGGCCAAGAGGATGCCAAACGGAAGCATCATCCAAGGGTTCGGTTCGAGAAGCTCAGCAGCCATCCCTCAAGGCTAGGGTCTTGCGCGAAAGCGGGTCAAATACAATTCGCCCAGCCACGTTCGATACTAAGAAGTTGGCGAGGGCTGGGAATTTAGCCTCGGGGCGACATCAGCAGACGACGCCTGAGGTGTTGGTAGTTGCCCGGATTCGGTTGGCTCAACCTAAAATGGGGCGATGCCAGTTTGATCAGTCTACCGCCGGAAGCCAAGCCGGGGAGCCGTTTGCGCGGGCGAAATATCGCCCGTGGAAACGACTCCCCGGCCGTGCAGTTCCTGAATGTTCAGGTGGCACTTCATACAGTCGTGAGTGCCAGGCTCAGGCTGCGTTCGCGAACCTGTTTCTGGCGCTGACATTGGAGCAACGCCACCTCCGCCTTCTCCTCCAGGAGGATCGGGAAGAGCAGGAGCGGATAATGGGTGGCCCAAGCCAGGGCCACGGCATCATTTGCCGCCCTTCGTAACAAGACATTCTGCCCAGGAGCAACAGCTTTTTTCAGCAATTGCAACAGCAGCCGATCTTTGAGTCTTTCAAGCTCGGTGGTTTCGGTCGCGCGGAACGGGATGGCGGGGACCTCAAAACGGGTATCAGCCGCGAATTGTGTCTTGAGCCGTTTGTATTTATCATTCATATAATATTTCTTTCACTTTCGGTTTTCCGCCCCTTCGGACGGGTTCTATTGAAACAAAAAACCCGCGATTGACGGGCAATCGCGGGTTTTGAAATTCTATTTAAAGCGTTTAGAAACTTCCTCCCACGGTGCCAATGGACCATGATACGCGGTGTCAAATGCAGGACATTTGACTTTCACCGCTCGCGGCGCACAGATTTTTGATGGTAAACGTGATGTTCATTTTCCAACTCGACGGAAAGTATAGAACATCCTTCGCCAGCTTGTGTCAATCGTTTTCGCCTTGGTCAAGGGTGGTCGAATCACGTAAGGCTTTGAAATACTGGGCCAAGTTCGTCACGGCCGTGCCAAAAATGAAGTGGAGGAGCGCTTCCGCGTATCTAAACTTGTCGTGGGAACAAGAAATGCTATTATCTAACTCGTGACAACTGTAACAGGAGAAGAGAAGAAGCAGTTGCGGATGGTGACCTGCGCCGGCTGTAGTGCGAAGGTCTTTATTCCGGGTGATTTGCAACCACTGGCCACGACGCCGTGCACCAAGTGTGGCTATGCCATCATGATGCCGATGCGTCTGAGGCAGTTCGAGTTGCGCGCCTTTATTGCTTCCGGTGGGATGGGTTCTGTTTATCGTGCTTTCGACATGGTCTTGGAGCGGGAGGTGGCC
>JAQGOT010000047.1 GCA_028293465.1 Pedosphaera sp.
ACGGCGGGGACGGATGGCCATGGGCTGACGTGTTACCATGTGAACGCCCGGTTCTCGAAGGAACTGGATGACATTGGGGATTTCCGACCGGGGAAGGTTTTTTTGCTGCTGGGTTATTGTCTGCAAGCCATCTGGTGCCGCTATCGCCACGGGGTTCAAACCATGTATTATGTCCCGGCTCCCGGCAAATCCTCGGCGCTGTATCGGGATTGGCTGGTGATGTTTTTGTGCCGGCCTTTTTACCCGAAGGTCATCCTGCATTGGCACGCCGCCGGGATGGCGAACTGGCTGGAAACGGTGGCGCGAATGCACACGCGGTCACTGACCTACCGGATGCTGAAGAACGTGGACTTAAGCATCGTGCTGTCGGATTTCAACCGGGCGGACGCGGAGAAGCTTCTGCCGCAGGATATCAGAATCGTGCCGGTGGGCATCCCTGATCCTTGTCCGCAATTTGATTCGAAGATCCTGCCGCGACGCGAGGGTCGAGTGGCGGCGCGCCGGAAGCTTCTGGCTGGCCAGGAACTTTCCCCCGCTGAACTGGAGCACTCGGAAGGGCATCCGGAAATCGTCAAGGTTTTGTATCTGGCGCACGGTCAGCGGGAGAAGGGACTCTTTGACACGCTGGATGGTGTGGCGCTGGCGAACAAGCAATTATCGGCCACGCGTTCCCCATTCCGGCTGCACCTGACGACCATCGGCGCATTCGTTTCCAAGGCGGAACAAGCAGAGCTTCAAAAGCGGGTGGTGGAATTGAACGCCACTGAAATTGTGCGTTCGCTGGGTTTTGTTTCCACCGAACAAAAGCACAAGTGCCTGACGGAAGCGGATCTGTTTTGCTTTCCGACCTACTACAGCGCTGAGAATCAGCCTGGCAATTTGATCGAATCCCTGGCGTTTGGATTGCCGTCGGTAACGACGCGATGGCGCTCGATTCCCGAGATGCTGCCCGGCGGTTATCCCGCCTTGGTGGCGCCCCGATCACCACAGCAGGTGGCCCAAGCCTTGTGCGAGCTGCTGACGGAGAATCCCTGCCGGGCATTACGGGCGCACTTCCTGAGTCATTTTACGATGGAACAACACATGCAGAGCATGGCGGCGGCAATCCACAGCGTGGAGAAGCGTGAACCGTCGCACCACAAACGGCTTCAGGGCGATGGCATCGGCCCAACCGCATCGCCGGCGTCAAAGGCTGATTGACAAATGAGGGCTGGTGGGTTTGTGTTGCTTACCGATGTTGGCAGACGAACGCATGAAAGGAACTTGTTTGGTGACCGGCGCGGCCGGTTTTATTGGCAGTCATTTGGTGGACCGGCTCATGGCGCTCGGCCATCGGGTCATCGGCGTGGACAATCTGACGCTGGGAACGCGGGCCAATCTCGCCACGGCCCTGACGCACGAGCGGTTCAGTTTTGGGGAATTGGACTTGAATGACGTGGAGGCCTGCCTGGCATTTCTGCGCGCGGAGACGGTGCGGTGTCCGATTGAAACGGTCTGGCATCTGGCGGCCAATTCGGACATTCAAGCTGGCGGACGCGATCCGGACGTGGATTTGCGACTGACGTTCCTCACGACTTACAACGTGCTGAAAGCGATGCAGGTCTTGAACATCCCGCAGCTCGTCTTCGCCTCGACCTCGGCTATTTACGGGGAACATGACGGCCTGCTCGATGAAAACACCGGCCCGCTGTTTCCGGTGTCCAACTACGGCGCCATGAAACTGGCCTCTGAAGGCATCATCACGGCGGCGTTGGAAAGATTCCTTAAGCGCGCCTGGATTTGTCGGTTTCCGAACGTCATAGGCAGTCGAGCAACACATGGGGTGATTTTTGATTTTCTGAGAAAGCTGCGGGCTAATCCCAAGGAATTGGAAGTGCTCGGGGACGGAGCGCAGGAAAAACCTTACCTGCACGTGAGCGAGCTACTGGACGCGATGCTGTTTGTGTTCGAGCGCGGGCCGGGACGGTTGAATTGTTACAACATCGCTCCGGAAACGGGCGCAACGACGGTGCGGCATATCGCGGAAGCGGTCGTGCAGGCGGCGGCTCCCGAAGCCAGCACCCGCTACACCGGCGGCTCGCGCGGTTGGGTGGGCGACGTCGCGAAATTCCGGTATTCGACCAAAAAACTTAAGTCGCTCGGCTGGTCGCCAAAACTGACCTCGAACCAGGCCGTGGAACTCGCCATTCGTGAAAACCTCCACGCACAATAGCACCGGCGCGCAACCGGGCGCCCCATCGCGAATGGGAACGCTCGGGCTGAGCGAAGTCCGCGGAGTTTATCCCTTCACACAGTTCTGATGAAGCAACTCGTCATTCTGGCCGGCGGCATGGGCACCCGACTCCGGGCGCGGTTGGGCGATTTGCCCAAGCCGATGATTCCACTCGGCGGCAAGCCGCTGCTGGAGCATCACATTGAACTGGCCCGACGCCACGGCTTTACCGACATCATTATTTTTGCCTGGTACCGGGCGGATCTGATCGAGCAGCACTTCGGCGATGGCAGCAAATGGGGAGTGCGGATTCGGATCGTCGTGGAGCGCGAACCGCTCGGCACGGCGGGCGCAGTGCTGGCCGGTTTTGAGCTGCTGGCCGACGAATTTGTGGTAATGTATGGGGACACGATGGTGAATGTAGATTTGGAACGCATCCGCCAAGCCCATTCGCAGAACCATGCTGATGCCACGTTGCTGCTCCATCCCAACGACCATCCGTCGGACTCCGATCTGGTGGAGGCGGATGCCCAGGGTTGGATCACCGCGTTTCATAATCGCCCGCATCCGGCGGATAAATGGTTCCAGAACCTCGTCAACGCCGGCCTCTACGTTATTCGCAAATCCTCGCTGCTGCCCTGGCTTTCCTCCGAGCCGATGGATTTCGGAAAGGATCTCTTTCCCGCCATGCTCCGTAAGGGTGCGAAACTCCTCGCTTATAACAGTCCCGAGTAAAACAAGGACATCGGCACGCCGGAGCGATACGACAAGATCAGCGCCGAACATGCGGCCGGAGTGGTGCAACGCAGTTCCTTGGGGACGGCGCAACGAGCGGTGTTCCTGGACCGCGATGGCACACTCATCAAGGAGGTGGAAGGTTTAAGATCTCCGGATCAACTCGAGGTGCTGCCGGGTGTGGCGGCGGCCATCCGCGAACTCAACCACCATGGCTGGCGGACGATCCTGATCACCAACCAACCGGTTGTGGCCAAAGGGTTTTGCACCGAGGCGGACGTTGCCACGGTCCACAACAAGCTGGAGACCTTGCTGGGTCGTGAGCATGCCTTCCTCGACCGTATCTACTGGTGCCCGCACCATCCCCACAAAGGTTTTCCGGGAGAACGGCCGGAACTAAAGATTCATTGTGATTGTCGCAAGCCCAAGCCGGGAATGGTCCTGCAAGCGGCTGAGGAACTCAATCTCGACCTCCGCGCCTGCTGGTTCATCGGCGACACCACCACCGATCTGGAAACTGCACGGAACACCGGCGTGAGATCCATACTGGTTCGCACGGGCCACGGCGGTCGGGACGGGATCTTTAAATCTGAACCTGATTTTACAACGGATAACCTGCTCGACGCGGTGCGGGTCATCGTGACAAAGACAAAATCATGATTATCAGTCGAACACCTTTGCGGATGAGTTTCATGGGTGGCGGGAGCGACCTGCCAGTGTTCTACCGTCGCTTTGGCGGGGCGGTGGTGTCCACGGCCATCAACCAATTCGTTTACGTCACGGTTAACAAGAAATTTGACCAGCGCATCCGCGTCAGTTACTCCCGCACGGAGGAGGCGCGGTCGGTTGACCGGATCAAACACCCGCTGGTGCGTGAAGCGATGAAGATGCTCGGCATCGCCGGCGGCATCGAGATCACCTCGATTGCGGACATCCCCGCCAAGGGGACAGGCCTCGGAAGTTCCAGTTCGTTCACGGTCGGATTGCTGCACGTATTGCACGCGTTTGCCGAACGGCATGCCGGCGCCGAGCAATTGGCCAAGGACGCTTGCGAGATTGAAATTGAGAGGTGTGGAGAACCGATCGGCAAGCAAGACCAATATGCGGCGGCATTCGGCGGGTTGAACTATATCCAGTTCAACCCTGACGATTCGGTCGTGGTGGAACCGATCATTTGCAAGCGCCAGACGATCGAACAGTTGCAGTCACATACCCTCGTGTTTTATACCGGCTTGACGCGCAGCGCCTCGAGCATTTTGCAACATCAACAAAACGGCATGGCATCAGACAAAAAAAAGCAGTCCGTCATGCGCCGCATGACGAAGCTGGCCCAGCAAATGCGATGCGATCTGCAACAAAACCGCGTTGACGCGTTCGGGGAAATCATCCATGAAAGCTGGCTGTTGAAGAAAACCCTCGCGTCGGGCATCAGCAACGGCAGCATTGACGACGCGTATGCCAGGGCGCGCACGGCGGGCGCGGTGGGGGGCAAACTTTTGGGCGCGGGCGCGGGCGGTTTCCTGATGTTTTACGCCCCACCGGAACGCCATGATGAGATCACCCGCGCGCTGGATGGCTTGCGGCGGATGCAGTTCCGCTTCGAACCGCAGGGCAGCAAGATAATATTTGTGCACCAGTAATCACCATCAACCCACGCTGTTGATGCCAGGCACCACATGAGATTCACCATTGTTACTCCCAGTTATAATAATTCGCCGTGGCTCAAGCTCTGCATTCCATCGGTCGCCGACCAGCAGGGCGTAACCTTCGAGCATATTGTGCAAGACTCCTGCTCCACCGACGGCACCCAGGACTGGCTGCCGCGGGACAACCGTGTCAAAGCCGTGATCGAAAAGGACAAGGGGATGTACGACGCCATTAACCGCGGGTGGAAACGGGCGCAAGGCGATTTTGTGGCCTGGTTGAATTGCGATGAACAATATCTTCCCGGAGCGCTCAAGGCCGTTTCGGATTACGCGGAGCAACATCCCGACGTCGAATTGATTGTCGCGCACACGGTGGTCACGAATCCTGAGGGCGGTTACATGTGTCATCGTCGCTCCCTCATGCCGCGCCTCCCCCATCTCTGGGTGCGGTTTCCGATTTTATCCTGTGCGGTTTTTCTGCGCCGAAAAACCTTGGAGGAGAAGCAGTTGTTTTTTGACACCCAATGGCGGGACCTGGGGGATGTTCATTGGATGATCAACATGGTCAAGAAGGGCGTCCGGACTGGCCTCCTCCATCAATACACTTCCATCTTCGGCGAAACGGGGGATAACATGAACCTCAAGCCCAATGCCATCCGTGAGAAAGAGGTTACCAACGGCATGATGCCCGGCTTCGTGCGGACCTTCACGCCGGCGTTTATCGCTTATCACCGGCTGCGACTGCTCGCGAGTGGCACCTTTTTCCAGAAGCCTTTCGACTACGCTCTTTACACCGCGAAGAGCCCGGAGCAACGCGTGACGCACCATGTCGCGAACCCGACCCCTATCTGGCACGGCTTGGACGGCAAACCGCGCTGAGGGACATTATGAGACGGGGGAATGGTGCTCAACTTGAGACAGCAGCGACCCGCACCAGGGTTTGGATCTGCCGTCGCAGGAATGCATCCACCTTCTCACGGACTTCGATTTCCCCCACATTCCACAGGCATTGCGGGATCGGGAAGCGGCAGGAATCCGAACAAGGTTTGTAAGGGCAGGGTTTGCCCTCGATGTAAACAGCGGCTGGGTGCAACGGCACGAACCAGGCTGGGACCTGCGGACCGAACAGCGTGAACGTGGGGATGCCCAGAAATGCGGCCAGATGTCCCGGGCCTGAATCGTTGCCGATGAATGCTCCAGCGCCGTTCATGAAGGTTAAAAGTTCCGTGATGGTAGTGGGTTTGGCTACGGCGGTTTCGCCGGCTCGCAACCACCACTCGAACTGTTCGGGATTGCACAGCACCCGCACGTTGTAGTTTTGTGCGCGCAGATGCCCGACCAGCCTTTGATACCGTTCGAGTGGCCAGACGCGGACGGGTTGACCGGCGCCCGTGTGCACCAGGACAAGTTGGCCTCCTTGGTTGGGCGAGAGCTGCACTTTGTCTTGCGGGGGCAGTTCCAAGCCCAGCCCGCGACCGATGGTGCGCCAGTATTCGTATCGGTGCACCCCGGGATCCGGCAGTTCCAAAGGGTCGGTCAGGAACGCGCGGCTGCCGATGCGCGGGAAACCCAACCGGCGTTTCGCGCCTGTCATGTTCATGAGGAAATGATCACGCGGATCCCAACGTCCCGAGACCGCCACATCGAAACGGCTGCGGCGGAGCTGCTGCCATAGTCCCACCATGCCGCGCCAGGGCCAAGCATACACTCGATACTTCTGGTTGAACCTGAAGGCTGTCCAAGGAGCGTTGAAAGGAACAACTTTGATCGCGGGCCAGAACCGCGTTTGCAGGTCGATGGCGAAGGGCTTGGCGAGCACGGTGACGTCGAATTGCTCGCACGCCTGCTGTAAAAATGGAGAGGCGATCGCCAGATCCCCCACCCCCCAAAGTTCGATGACCAAAAGTTTCGGCTTCACGGGTGGTGGAGAAAGGTTGGTTGAGCCGGACCGCCAACGCAGACGAAAAGCGCTCTCTCACCGTCATAAGCTGCTGAAATAGCGTCCTCACTTTCGGTCTGGAGCAAGCACCTTGATTCTTGGACTGATGGCTTCACGCGATTCAAATTATCCGCCAATTGCATGCGGGGAACAACCCTTGCCGACGGTTTAAACAACCAAATGTATCCCTGCATAAATAATTAAAGGACAGTCTAATCGCGGCGATACGGCCTGTAAAGCATGGCGAACCAGAGCCCGAACCGACTTCCCCATCGACTCAGGTAGGGATGGACGTGCCAGAACAACCTGAACATATTGGTCATTGGGGTCCCGGTTCACTAAAAAGCTGTTCTCGCCTTCACCCCTGGCGTTTGGCCTGCCTGGCGACGGCCAAATGATAAGCCTCAGCCAACAATGGCTGCACGGCTTGGAATGTTGCCGCGCCGGGGTTGAGCACACAGACCCAAAACATCTGTCCGTAAACCGGGTGTGGCATGAGTTGATCCAAGACGGTGAAATCACGGACCGGATCCGCTGCACCAGCCGCCTTGGCACGGCCTTGGGGCGCGCCAAACAGGGAGTGGTAGGTCGCCCTGCTCACGCCGATGTTGAGACGAAAGACCGACGGACGATCCAGGTTGGAAGTGCGGTCAGAATCATTGTCCTTGGTCACCAGAGTGGCAAAAGGAAACTTGCGATCAGGACCATGGAAATAAAACGTGCAGCCCTCTGCGGTTGCAATTTGGATGTCGCCAAACGTGTCGGTGATGTATTGCGTGATCGAGGCTTCGTCTATAACTGGCATCGCTTCAAACTGAGCCACGCCAGCCGTCCCTGTCAACCGCGAAACCGGAATCCCGCCTCCTCAGAACGCCCTCCGCGCGCGTTGCGATCGCCGTCATCCCCGCCGATTCACACCGATGGTCCCAGCGGGAGTTCTGCCGTGGCTCAGCGCCGTCAGCTCCCCGGAAAGCCTCGAAACACCCCGCTCTCATCGGCGGCATCGGCGAACTCCTCAAATCCCATGTTGGCAATCGACAGGTTATTCTCTATCGACTGTATCTGCGACGGAATGGCGCGGAACTCACGCCCCGGCTCCTCCAACAGGTCAATGATCAGCAGCGGATGGTCGGGTTGGGAAATGGCGGTGTGATCCAACAGCATGATGAAACTGAAGGGGTAATCCTCCGGAACCGACTTCAAAAGCTGCTCGGCTCTGACGCCGTCATACTCGGCATCATCCACGCACTCCACATTGGCCAGGAAACCCAGATCCCCGGCCGGTTCGCCGATCGTTGCGCAGATGCCTTCCCAGGCCGACTGGTCGGAGAAGTCA
>JAQGOT010000491.1 GCA_028293465.1 Pedosphaera sp.
ATGCGGGAATCGGCGCTTGACGGACGCACGTTCATGCGGGAGAAGACAGCATGCAGATTCCACTCGTAATGACAATCATCGGCAAGGATCGGACGGGGTTGGTTGAGTCGGTGGCCAGCCTGGTGGCGGAACACGGCGGCAACTGGCTGGAGAGCCGGATGTGCCGGTTGGGCGGGGAGTTCGCGGGCATTTTGCGGATTCATGTGCCGGCCGAAAAGCAGGCGGCGCTGATGGCCGCGCTGAACGGGTTGCAAAAGCACGGCTTGAGCGTGGTGGTGTCGGCCGGTGAGGCGGGAACCGTGACGGGTAACGGGCAGTTTACCACGCTGGAAATCGTGGGGCATGATCGGCCGGGAATCGTGCGGGAAATCGCCCGGGCGCTGGCGGGTCAGAAGGTGAATGTGGAGGAGCTTTCCAGTGAGTTGGTCAGTGCGCCGATGTCGGGCGAAACCTTGTTCAAGGCACAGGCGCGGTTGCAACTGCCGGAGCATTGTGACATGGCGGCGTTGCGCGCGGAGTTGGAAAAAATCGCGGCCGATTTGATGGTGGACATTTCGTTTGCGGATCTGGCGACGAATAAATAGGGCAGGATGTAAGAAATTCGATTTTTGGAGATCGTGAATACACAATGGCATTCCGGCGCGGGCTGGCGGCTTTTGGCGAAGCGTTGGAAACTGAAACGGGGGTGCGGACTGCTGCTGCTGGCTGGCTTCGCGATGGTTGCGGACAGTGCGCGGGCGCAATATCCCGCGGGGCCACAGATCACCAAGGATGGCACGGCGGTGGCGCTGCAGGATTCTGCAAGTCTGCCGCTGTCGAGCCGGACACTCACCACTTATCCGCCCGCGATTGATTATTCGAGCCAGTTGGGGCGGGTGAACTTTCTGCGCTCGGAGCCGACGAATGCGCCGTTATGGGCGTCGCGCTTTTTCGTCAACGACTTGAACCGCAATCTGTACCTCCTGGACAGGAGCAACAAGACGTTCACGATTTACATCAACTTTGAGCAGGTGTTCCCGAAGTTTGATAATAATCCCGGGTTTGCCGGCGGGTTGGTGACGTTTGCGTTCGATCCGGAATACGCGACCAATCACAAGTTCTACACGGTTCACACGGAGGATCCGGCCAAGAGCGGCTCGGCAGTTCCGACGAACGGGAGTTTGCCAGGGTTCAACGTGGCGGGTTACACGACTGCGACGGTGTTGAATCCGCCGGCAGGAACGGCCACGCGCGAAGCGGTACTGGTGGAATGGACGGACACCAACATTACCAATGCCATGTTCGAGGGCACAGCGCGGGAGATCTTGCGGGTGGGGTTTAACAATATCATTCATCCGATGGGTGATTTAATTTTCAATCCGCTGGCGCAACCAGGTGATGCGGATTACCGGAATCTCTATATTTCAAACGGGGACGGCGGGGCGGGCGAGACGAGCGGGACGCAGCATCCCACGCCGCAGCGGTTGGATGCATTGGAGGGGAAGATTCTGCGGATCACGACCGACACCAAACTGCATCCGGCAGACGCCCTGAGCGCGAACGGGCGTTATCGCGTTCCGACCACGGGGACGGATCCCAACCCGTTTGTGTCGTTGAGTCTCACGAATTTGAAAAAGGAGATTTATGCTTACGGTTTCCGGAACCCGCACCGGATGAGCTGGGACCCAGTGTCTAATAAATTGATCGCGGATGACATTGGTTTGTACTCGTGGGAAGAGGTGAACATCATCAGCAAGGGTTCAAACTATGGTTATGCGGAGCGAGAAGGGATTGAACAGCTTTTTGTCGGGGGCACACACGACGGCAAGACGGGGAGTCAAACTTCGCCGGTCACGCCGTTTCCGAGTCCTGATTCGTTAACCGTCACGGGCATCGTGGCCGCAGTGACGCCGGTGTATCCGGCGGCGGAGTACAGTCACAAGGATGGGGATGCGATCAGCAGCGGGTTTGTGTATCGGGGATCGCTGATGCCGGCGTTGCGGGGCAAGTATCTTTTTGGGGACATCTCGACCGGGCGGCTGCTTTATTGCGACCTGGGGGAACTGCTGGCGGCAGATGATGGGAATCGCACCACGGTGGCGGTGATTCATGAGCTTCAGGTGGTGTTCAATAACGTCGAGCGGAGAATGTTTGATATCGTGGCGGATGAGTATAAGCACAAAGGCGGCAACAGCTCAGGGCAGGCGCTGCCGACCGGCGCGCCGGTCACCAGCGGCAACGATCCTTACGGAGTGGCTTACGGAGGCGGGCGGGCGGACATCCGGCTGGCGCTGGGCGGGGACGGAGAGATTTACGTGTTGAGCAAGAGCGATGGGATGGTCCGGAAGCTGGTGGGGACGTTGTCGCCGCCGACCATTCAAGCGGCAACTTTTACGAACGGGCTGGCGACGTTAACATGGTCTTCCATCACGAATCACCATTATCGCTTGCAGTTCAAATCTTCACTGACCGGAACGAACTGGACGGATGTGGCCGGCGACGTGACCGCGGCAGGTCCGAGCGCATCGAAAAGCGACACGCCCGCCGGCGCGGCACGGTTCTATCGCGTTTTGGTTTTGCCATGAAGAGTCACACCAACGGCAGGTTACGGGGTGAGTGGCACTGACATATCCGCCCGTAAAATTTTGACGGCGTTCACCATGAACTGAATGGCCACGGCGGCGAGCAGAAGACCCATGATGCGAATGGCAATGTTCATGACGATGGGGCTCAGCCAGCGAGCGCCGCGGGCGGAGACTCGCAGAATAAGGTAACTGGCAAAGGAGACGCCCAGAATGCAACCGTAGAGTGCAACGTGCTGGGGAAGGTCCCGGGCTTGATTTTGGAGCAGGATGGCGGTGGAAATTGCGCCTGGTCCCGCCAGCATGGGCACGGCCAACGGAGTGACGGCGATATCCGTTTTCTCCGCGCCGGCTTCGGTTTCCTCGTGGGTTTGTTGCAGGCGTGACCGCTGGGCGCGGAGCATGTCCAGGGCGACGAGCAACAGCACGATGCTGGCAGCCAGTTGGAATGCGGGCATGGTGATGCCGAGAATTTTGAAAATCCATTGGCCAGCAATGGCAAAGGCGAGCAAGATACCGGCCATGAGCCAGCACGCCAACCGGGCCATCCGGATGCGCTGCTCCGGGGTGTCGTTGGGGGTCATGGTGATGAACGCCGGAACGGCCGCGAGTGGATTCACGATCACGAACAGCGAGCTGGCGGCAAGCAAGACGTACTCGGAGAGTCTCATATCCGGCTGGGTGAAAACGGGGCGTTGACCATGACGCCCGCCATCTTTCGGCCCATTGGCATCAAATCGCAAGCCAATATTATGGGGCGGAAGGCTGGCGCAGCTAAGAATTCGGCAAGCTGCCGGCGTCGATAACCGCTTCGCAACGGGTGGCTTGAGGTGAGCCAACTTGTTGCCCGATTCACTTTTCCGCTGAATAAGTTCACCGGCTCCCGCGTCGATTGAACGCCTGGTGCGGATTGGGTGTGCGGTTGACTTGAGGGGCAGGCGAGCCGTCAGTTTTGATGCTTGCCACCCAGCTTCACCTAATTACAGTGGTTAAATGAAAAATTTAGGCCTATTGCTTTTTGTCTTTCTGGCTTCGCTGGTCGGCGCTTCGGCGCAAGTCACCGTCGAGGTCATCACGGAACAAGACCAGTTTCTGCCGAATGAATCCTTGTCCGTGGCGGTGCGGGTGGTGAACCGCTCCGGCCAGACGTTGCAACTGGGCAAGGACGAGGACTGGCTGACATTCAGCATCGAAGCCCGGGACGGGTTTATTGTGTTTAAGAGCGGCGAGGTGCCGGTGGTGCAGGAGTTCGACCTGGATTCCTCCAAGATGGCCACCAAGCATGTGGACCTCGCCCCGTATTTCAACATCACCAAACCGGGACGCTACACGGTCACGGCGGCGGTCAAAATCAAAAATTGGAACGCGCAGGTCACGAGCGAAGCCAAGGCTTTCGACATCGTCCGCGGGGTCAAGTTGTGGGAGCAGGAGTTTGGTGTGCCGCCCACCTCAATTGCAAACCAGGGGCAGCCGGAGGTGCGCAAATACACGCTCCAAAAGGCGGTTTATAAAACCACCACCAAGCTTTATTTGCGTCTGACCGACGGGCCGGAGTCGCAGGTGTTTGGGGTGTTCCCAATCGGTCCGATGGTTTCCTTCAGCCGGTTGGAACCGCAACTGGATAAGTTGAGCAATCTTCACCTTGCATACCAGACTGGTTCGCACACTTTCCTTTACAGCGTGATCAATCCGCAAGGAACGGTGATCCAGCGGCAGACCTTCGAATATACGACGACACGGCCACGTTTGAAGATGGACGATTCGGGGAAGATCAGCATCGTGGGCGGTGTGCGCCATTTTGCTGACAATGATATTCCCGCCTCCGGGGAGCTTTTATCATCTGATGTGGTTAAATCGCCCAAGCCTTAAGTTGTTCAGTCGGGCGGTGGTGTGCTGTGCGTTGCTGATGACTGGCAACGCCGCGCGGGCTCAGAGCATCATACTGCATCTGCGCAATGGTGACCGCATCGCGGGAACGATTCTTTCGGAGAATACCAATCAGTTGACGGTATCGACGGTGTGGATCAAGGAACTGGTGGTGCCCGTGGCGCAGATTGAACGCCGGGAAATTCCGCCAGTTCCACAAATCGTCGTGGCGAAACCTGCGGCACCAACCACGACCAATCCCGCCCCCGCCACCAATGTCCTAGTGGCGGCCAAACCGGTGACTCCGATCACAACGCCAACCGTAACACCACCGAAGACGCCCTGGCTTAAACGTTGGAAAGGGGATGTGGCGGTCGGCTCAGACATG
>JAQGOT010000497.1 GCA_028293465.1 Pedosphaera sp.
TGTTGATTACCGAAGGAACCAATGCTTTGATGCAAGTTATCGCCACCCCGCTGCCCCAATCGGAACAATGGCAGCGCGGGCTCCCGCCGCGTGGCGGCTTCATTCTTCGCTTGGACGAGTGAGGCGCAACCCAGAAAGCATGACAAACCTCAGACTTAAGGCACAGATGCAATCATTGGCACCAACGAAATTAGCGGCGTTGCTCGCGATCCTGCTCCTCGCCCAGACATCCCTCGTCGCAGAGAACGGAATCGCCACCCCGGAAACCACCATCTGGTTGGACGCACCAGCGAAGGATTTCACGCAATCGTCGCCCCTGGGGAACGGTCGTTTGGGCGCCATGATGTTTGGCGGAGTCGATGAAGAGCGAATTGTGCTCAACGAGAGCTCGGTCTGGTCGGGATCGCGCCAGGATGCAGATCGCAAGGGTGCCAGCAAAGTGCTTCCTGAAATCCGCCGTCTGCTGCTGGAAGGAAAAATTCCGGAAGCGGAGGCGCTGGTAAACGCCAATTTTACCTGCCAAGGTCCCGGCTCGGGTGGGGGCGCCTACGGCTGCTATCAGGTGCTGGGTAATCTTCATTTGACTTTCCTCGGGAGTGACTCGAACGCGCCGGTCACAAGTTACCGCCGGGAATTGGACTTGAACGAGGCGGTAACCCGCCTGCGGTTTAATCGCGGCGGAGTCGCTTTCACGAGGGAAATGTTCGTAAGCGCACCGGATGAGGTCATGGTTCTGCGCTTGAGCGCGGATCGGTCGGGACAAATATCGTTCGAGACCAGACTTGACCGACCGGAACGCTTTGAAACGCAGGACGAGGCCGGTAACGGCCTCCTCATGACGGGTCAACTGGACAATGGAGTGGATGGCAGAGGGGTGCGCTATGCAGCCCGAGTGCGAGTCCTGCATCGGGGAGGCGAGGTTTCCGTTCACAGCAAAGTCTTGAGCGTGACCAAGGCGGATGAGGTGGTTTTACTCATCACAGCCGCCACAGATTATCAAGGATTCGCCGGACGCCAAACAAAAGATCCCTTGGCCCTTTCACTCAGGGAAATGGACCGTGCTGCGCGTAAATCGTACGATTCGCTGCGCAGGGCGCAGCTTGCGGATTACCAGAAATACTTTGAGCGCGTCCATCTTCAACTCGGTCCCGGCCCCTCCGCGTCGAACCTTAAATCAACTCCCGACCGAATCAAGGCCTTGAAGGACGGTGCGGATGATCCTGCCCTGGCGGCGCTCGATTTCAATTTTGGCCGGTACCTTTTGATCTCATCGTCCCGGCCGGGCGGTTTGCCGCCGAATCTGCAAGGAATCTGGGCGGAAGAAATTCAGACTCCTTGGACCGGCGACTGGCATTTGGACGTCAACGTGCAGATGAATTATTGGCCGGCGGAAGCCTGCAACCTCTCGGACCTGACGCAGCCGCTGTTCGCGCTCATCGATTCGCTTCGGGAACCAGGAACGAAAACGGCGCATGAGTACTATGATGCGCGCGGTTGGGTGGCCCACGTCATCACCAACCCCTGGGGCTTTACTTCTCCCGGTGAATCAGCGTCGTGGGGTGCCACTACCGGGGGCTCCGCCTGGCTCTGCCAGCATCTTTATGATCATTATTTGTTCACCCGCGACCGCAAGTTTCTCCAGTGGGCTTACCCCATCATGAAGGGTTCAGCGCAATTCTATGCCGACCTTTTGATTGAGGACCCGCGGCATCATTGGCTGGTCGTGGCTCCGGCCAACTCGCCCGAAAATCATTTCCGCATGGCCGACGGCAGGGAGGCCTCGGTTTCGCTGGGCACAACCGTACATTCACAAATGCTGCGTTACCTGTTCGGAGCCTGCATCGAATCAGCCAAAGTTCTGAACGTGGACCGGGAACTTCGGAATGAGTTGACGGACAAATGCGCCCGGCTGGCGCCGACACAGATTGGTTCAGACGGACGGGTCATGGAGTGGCTGGAAGAATACGCCGAACCGGAGCCGCACCACCGCCATGTCTCCCACCTTTGGGGATTGTATCCCGGCGATGAGATCACACCGGCAACCACACCCACCCTGGCCCAAGCCGCCCGGAAGACTTTGGAAGCGCGCGGCGACGATGGCTTGGGCTGGTCGTTGGCCTATAAGGCCGCGCTTTGGGCCAGATTAGGCGACGGGAACCATGCCTGGTCGCTGGTACGCAAAGCCCTCGACCCGGTGGAGACCCACGAGATCAGATATGACAACGGCGGCGGCGTTTACCCGAACATGTTTGATGCCTGCCCTCCATTTCAGATCGATGGCAATTTCGGTGTGCCCGCCGCCATCGCCGAAATGTTGCTGCAAAGCCGCGACGGAGTCATCCGCCTGCTGCCCGCCCTTCCGCAAGCCTGGCAGGAAGGAAAGGTGTCCGGCCTGCGCGCACGCGGTGGATTTGAGGTGGACATGGCTTGGAAAAACGGACGACTCACGGCTGCCACCATCCGGTCGCATGTCGGTGGCCCCTGCCAAGTCATTTATGGGGAGAGAACAATCGAGGTCAAAATCAAAAAAGGAAAAGCCATCACGTTGGACCAGATATGATGGGGACGTTTCAAATTTTTTCACTTGATCCATTTCAGCGGAAAGTTCGCTTTTCCTTGGGAAAGGTTGAGGGAGTGACGAAAGCATGTGGAAGGATGATTAAGGCCCGCGATTCAGCCAACCGGGTTAATGATGCGCTGCCACGGAGTTGGTCCCGCTTTCTGTTTTGTTTCCGGCCCGGTTGGTGGCCTGTTCCCCGGCCGCCCATAAAAGCGCATTGCGGACCAAGGTTTTATAGCCTTGGTTTTCGAACAGGCTGGGATGGT
>JAQGOT010000511.1 GCA_028293465.1 Pedosphaera sp.
ACGGTTTGATTACCTGCTCGATGCCATCGACAGTTCCACCAAGAAATGCCACATGATTGCTTTGTGCTGCGAGTTGGGCATTCCCATTCTCACCACCGGCGCGGCAGGCGGGCGGCGCAATCCCGCCGCGGTTAAAGTGGCCGATCTCTCGTTGTCCACGCATGACCGGCTGCTCCGCGAGACGCGAACCAAACTGCGCGTCCGGCACGGATTTGCCCGGGGCGACGAGCCGCTCCAGGTGGACTGTGTCTTCTCAACCGAACCGCAGGATTATGCCGGCCGGGACGGGGAAGCGTGCGCCGAAAGCGAGCCGGAAAAGGGTTCCCGCCTAAGTTGCAATAACGGCTACGGGACGGCGAGTTTTGTCACGGGGGCGTTCGGCTTTGCGGCCGCCGGTCACATTGTGCAAAAACTGGCGGCGGGCACCCAGCCGGTTAAATGAGCGGAACCACCTACAAAGCTTGCGCCCGGAGCCATCCATGCCGATACTGTGATCTTATGAGTTTTGACAAAGCCATCGAAGCCGCCAGCAGAGACCACAAGGCCCTCTTTGCGATTGATCCCCAGAACAAGCCGGAGCTGGAGCTGGCTTTGGGGACGCTTAAAGCGTCGTTGGACGGCCTTTCCAAGGAGGTCGCGGAACGTGCTTTTCAAGACGGCCGGTCCAAGCGCAAACAATGGGCCGACATCCAGAAGCTGATTGCGGATTTGTTGGACGACGGGCGCAGCTATGTGGAGCGCGAACCTTCCGCCCCAACCGATATGTCCGCCAAAATCGATGTGCGATACAGCCGCATGCATCAGCGGATGACGAAGCTCTCGGATTCTTGAAATTCGGGGTCTGGGTCGAAAGGCAGGAAAAGTCGGGTGGTTCGCCGCGTTTCGGCAGCCAAAGGTGGGTTGGTTATCCTACGCCAGCCACGGATCCCAACCTCAAACTAAATCAACGACTTGGCCGCCATGTTGCTCTCGATGATCCCATTGGCAATGGCATAGCGGGTGAGACCGGCGACATCGTGGATATTCAGCTTGTTCATCACCTGTTGGCGGTGCTTTTCCACCGTCTTGATGCTGATGGAAAGCTCGGCGGCGATCTGCTTGTTCGCCTGGCCTTCGGCGATGAGTTGCAACACCTCCGATTCGCGTGAGGTGAGGCTATCCGTCCGTTTCCGTGCGGGTTCACCCTTGGCAAAGGCTTCCCGGGAATGATCGTTCAGCCGTTTCGCGATGTAGGGGCTGAAGAAGGAGTTGCCTTTATGCGCTTCGCGAATGGCTTTGAGGAGGTCGTTGGCGGCGGTCTGCTTCACCAGATAACCAACCGCGCCCGCTTGAATCAACTGCTGCACGTACTCATCGTCGCTGTAAGTTGAAAGGACCAACACCCTGGTCGCGGGCACGAGTTTATGGATCTGGCGGGTGGCCTCCAAGCCGTTGAGCAACGGCATGGCCACATCCATGACAATCACATCCGGCAACAACTTCCTGGCCATCGTCACCGCCTGCCGGCCGCTCTCGGCCTCGCCCACGATTTCGATGTCACTCTCCACGGACAGCAACGCGCGCAATCCTTGACGGACGACAGTATGGTCGTCAGCCAGCAGGACGGAGATTTTCTTTTCCATAAGCCCTCTAAACAATAGCCGACATGGCTGGAGGACCGCCAGCCAGGAATACGTTTCTCAAGGTAAAAAGATTCGGGCAGCAGACGCCAAGGAGGTGGGGGTCGAGGATCCCCGCTGAAGACATTCTGCCACCCGAATCAAATTGTTGTGGGCGGATTTTCATCCGCGCGATGCAAGCCCGGCCGCCATCTGAGGATCGAAAATCTCCTGGATGCAAAGTATCTGGTGCCGGGCCGAAGCTCGATGAACGGAGCCGAAGGACATGCCAGGGAATGGGGCAGGCCTGAACTCCTTCGGGGCCTGGCGGTGGCTCACCATTTCCAGCCGCGATTGAGCGGCTGTTAACTGATCGGTTTCGTGCGGTTCGAGTCCCTTCATGATTGGCCTCAGATAGCGTTTAATCGGCCGACGACCATGGCAACCATCCATGATTGCCGTTAGTAACTACCCGAGCATAAGGATTCCCCTGATGGTGAGTATGGGGTATTCACCCCACCGGGCGCGATCGGCCTGGAGTGCCGGGGAGGAAATTCAGTGCGATTACTTCACCAGCGCGGCGAAGAGTCGGTGGAAATTTTCGGCGGTGCGACTAGCCACGGTGTCGATCGGTTGGTTCAACAACTCGCCCACAAACTGGTAAATGGCGCGGAGATTGGCGGGGTGGTTCAGGGCTTTGCCGGAAGCCGCATCAGCCAAGGGAAATTCGATATACTTCCCCGGAGGCAACATGTCAGGAGCATCGGTCTCGATCAGCAGGCGGTCGGGGGGCACATGCCGGAAAGTTTCGCGCTGGCAGGTTTTGCGTTCATGGGCGAAATAGCCGGAAATGGAAAAATAAGCGCCCAGCTTGACGAATGAGGAAATCATCTCCACCGGACCGCCATAGGAATGGAGCAGAAAGCCGCAGCGCGGCCCCGATTCCCGCTGCAAGAGTTCGAGCAACCGACCCCAGGCGCGCAAGCAATGTATGCTCGCCGGCAGATGGCGCTTCGCCGCCAATCGCCATTGCCATAGGAAGACCTCTTCCTGCTGCGGTGAGTCGTAATTTTCAATCCAGCGGTCCAAGCCGATTTCTCCGATGCCCGAGGGGATTTGATCGAGATGTTGCAGGAGTGTCGCCTGCCAGTTCGTCGAGCGTTGCGCCACATACCACGGATGCAGGCCGAAGGAGGGAATTACTTTCGGACTCTGTTGCGCCAACGCGAGCACCGCCGGCCAGTCCTGTTCCTGCGTGCCATTGGCGACCGCCTTGACGAGTCCTTGGCGATCAAGTTCGGCCAGAATCGCTGTGCGATCGGCTGCGAGCGGTGCAGCCTGCAAGTGATTATGGCTGTCGTAGAGGGGGAGGCTCACGTTGTTTTCTCGCGATGGTCCGCGGCAAAGTTCCGGATCTTCTCCCAGATGCGTGCGAGGCCGTTGCGCCGGTTGGGGGTGAGGTGTTGCGTGATCCCCACCGCTTTGAGGAAGGAAGGATCGGTGGCCGCTATCTCCTCCGGCGTTTGGCCGCTGTAAAACTCGCACAGCATCACCGCGATCCCTTTCATGATGGCCGAGTCCGAATCGGTCTCAAAAAAGCATTTGCCCTCCTTAAAGGACGGCACGAGCCAAAGTTTTGCCAGGCAGCCTTCCACCCGGAACTCGTCTGTCTTCAGCAATTCTTCCAAGGGCGACTGCCGACGGCCGCATTCCACCACGTACGCAAACCGTTCCTGCGCATCGCGAATGCGGGACAACCTTTCGAGCAATTCGTGCTTTTTATCCGCCAAGGTCATGCTGGCAATTCAACAAATCCGATCATAGGCGCGGCGATGGTATCATCCGCCGGGTGCCAAGGCTAGGCTCACCAGCAATGGGTGCGGACGCGCCTTTCGACAATATTCTTTGAGGATGGGAGTATTGATGATTGAATTCTAAGCCAAAACGTGACTGAATAAGCCTCGTCGATTTGGAGGCGCTGCCCGACCCCGGTGCAGCGCAAGTCTCGGGTGGCATCGGTAGCTCAATTGGATAGAGCTTCTGACTTCGGATCAGAAGGTTGGGGGTTCGAGTCCCTCCCGATGCACCATTTTCCATCAATAGCTTGCAAAATTAAGGACCGCCGAGTTGCAAGAGTCTTGGCCACTTCTTGGCCACTTTTTTAGATGCGGCGCGCAGCAACCTTTTTTAACGCCATGTGCAACTTTCTCGAGGTCATGCTAAACTTCAGCCCCATCGAGAGTTACGGAAGCGGGCAAAATACCCTCGAATCCGGACAAAATACCTCGTCCTGTTTTGCAAGGCCTTACGACGAAA
>JAQGOT010000520.1 GCA_028293465.1 Pedosphaera sp.
CCCATCCAGACGCTCACCGACAAGGAATACCAGATCATGCGCGACGCCTCGTTCGCCGTCATCCGCGAGATCGGCGTCGAGACCGGCGGCTCAAACATCCAGTTCGGCGTTAATCCCGACAACGGCCGCATGGTCATCATCGAGATGAACCCCCGCGTCAGCCGTTCCAGCGCGCTCGCCTCCAAGGCCACCGGCTTTCCCATCGCCAAAATCGCCGCCAAACTGGCCGTCGGCTATCTCCTGGACGAAATCAGAAACGATATTACCCGCGAAACGCCGGCCAGCTTCGAGCCGACCATCGACTACGTCGTCACCAAGATCCCGCGCTTTGCCTTCGAGAAATTTCCCCAGGCTGACCCCACGCTCAACACCCAGATGAAATCGGTCGGCGAAGCCATGGCCATCGGCCGCACGTTCAAGGAATCGCTCCAGAAATGTTTGCGTTCCCTGGAAATCGGCCGCAGCGGCCTGGGCGGCGACGGCAAACCTTGGCGCATCGGCACCGAAGTTTACGGCGACCGCGACATCCTCCCCCGCGACGTCATCACCCGCAAGTTGAGTGTCCCCAACGCCGAACGCATCTTTTTCATCCGTCACGCCCTCCGCGCCGGCTTCACCCTCGACGAAATTTTCGACCTCACCAAGATCGACCGCTGGTTTTTGACGCAGATCAAGGAGATCGTTGATTTTGAGGAAATCCTTGCCGAGACGTGCAATTGAACAGCCCCACCGAGCAACCTGCCGCTCGCTGCCAATTCCTTGGCGTTGGGATGGTATTATGCTCGTTGCTTTTTCTGGTTGGCTCCGCACTGGAAACGGGAGCGCAGAGCACCCCGCTCGCCGCACCACTAAAGACCAATGCCCCGGTCCTTTCTGAGAACCAAGTCATCAAGAAGATGTGGGACGCGTGGAACGCCCCGATCAAACCGTTCCGGATCATGGGAAATGTTTATTATGTTGGCACGGCCGGCATCAGCTCATTCCTGATCACCACTCCGCAAGGTCACGTCCTGATTGATACGGGCTTTGAAGCGACCGGTTCCCCGGATTCGTGACAGCGTTACAAGCCTCGGATTTCGGCTCGAAGACATCAAAATCATCCTGAACAGCCACGCCCACCTCGATCATTCGGGCGGGCACGCGCTGATGAAGGAACTGACGCGGGCTAAAATCATGATGAGCAAAGCTGATGCCGTGCTTCTCGCCAGCGGCGGAACAAATGATTTCACCCCTTACTCCGACGAGATGAAAGCCTATCGCCCGGTCAAGGCCGACCGCTTGTTGCAGGATGGTGAGCAAGTCACCTTGGGCGGCGTGGCTTTGACTTGCCATCTCACGCCCGGTCACACGAAAGGTTGCACCACCTGGACGATGGATGTGGCCGAAGCTGGCGAGGTGCATCACGTGCTGTTTTTTGGCAGCACCAGCCTCCTTCCGGGCATCCCGTTGTTGAACAACCCGCGGTATCCCGGGATTGCGGACGACTTCCGGCATACATACAGCAAATTGAAAGCCCTGCCGTGCGATGTTTTCCTCGCGCCGCACGCCGGCTTTTTCGGTCTGGCTGAAAAGGCCCGCCGGCTCGAAGCCGGCGAAAAACCCAATCCGTTCATCGATCCAAACGATTATCGCAAATTTATCTCGAATGCAGAGAGAGTTTTTCTGGAACAACTGGAACGCGAAGCAACCGGGAAATCGAAGTCTTTGAGCAACTGAGTGGGCTTCCGAGCTGGCTGCGTATCTGACAAAATGACAACTATGAAAATCACCTACTACGTCGAAGTCGTCTCCTCCTGGTGTTACTGGGCTGAACCTGCGTGGGCCGACCTCAAGCAGCGTTACGCCGGCAAGGTGGATTTCCATTGGAAAATCGCCCAGATGCCCCCTGAGGCTTATCCCCTGTCCAAGGCGCAGACGGATTGGTTTTATCGCCGGAGCGGCACCATTGTCCGCTCACCCTTCATGCTCAACTCGGACTGGTTCGAACCCGAGATCAAACAATACGTGGTGCCGAACCTCGTCGCGGAAGCCGCCAAGGATTTCCGTGTCACTGACGACCGCGTCCGCCTCGCCCTCGCTCACGCCGCAGTCCGCGAAGGCAGGAAAGTCGGCCGCTGGGATGTCGCCGTGGACGTTGCCGCCGCCGCCGGCGGTTTGGACCGAGCTGCTTTGCTCAAATGCGCCCAATCGCCTGAGGTGGCGGCCCGCAACCGCGCCAGCAGCGCCGAGTTCGATGCCCTGCAGGTGAACCAACGCCCGACCTTCCTTTTGGAAACCAACATCGGCGACCGCGCCGTATTTTCCGGCCTGGCCAAAGCCGAACCCATTGCCGCCGCCCTCGACGCCATGCTCTCTGATGCCGCCGCATATGCGGCCTACACCGCGCATTACGGCAGCACGCCACCACCGGTGTAAATCTTCCCCTCAGCTCTTGGGCACTTTCAGATCGGCAAGCGTGAGCCCTTCCCGCCGGTGCAGGGTCGCTTCCACCTTGGGAACGTACATCTGCGTCTCCGCGGGCAGTCGGTGGGCAATCGCATCAAAACTGCGCGACTTGGATTTCTTGAGCAGATTATCCACGCGCGCCTGGCCCGCATTGTAGGCCGCCAACGCCAGTCGCCAGTCGCCAAAATGGCTGTGCAAATGGCGCAGGTGCTTCGCTGCGGCGCGCGCGCTTTTCTCGGGTTGCAACCGCTCATCCCCCAGCCAGGAAGTGGAAAGTCCCAGACTGCGCGCCGCGCTTGGCATCAATTGAAACAGACCCGCGGCGCCGGCGGGGCTGCGCGCCTTCGGATTAAAGGACGATTCCACTTCCGCCACCCACACGAGTTCCGCCGGCGTTCCTTCCGCGACGAATACTTGCTTCAGTTGCGGCACATAATTCTTCGCGAACGGGGGCAGGGGACGTTTCTCCAAAGTTTTGTTCCAGACCGAGCGCTCGAGTTGTGGCGTCGGGCTCGGCAGGATCAAGCTCGCGCCCGGTTTCACGGGCGTGACCGTGACCCGGCGCTGCAACTCCTCCGCCGTCTCCAGATAATCGAGATGCGTCTGCAACCACGCCGCCAGCGGTTCCGTCTCTTCGAACTGTTGCAACACCGGCAACACCTGCGACGCCGTTTCCTTCAGCGCGACCAGATGATAAACATTCGTGCCCTCGAATTGCCCCTGCAACTGCGTGAAGAATGCGCGCACCCGATCCTGGTCCACCTGCTTCAGCGCGTTCAGCACGCTGTCGTCGAGGTTTTCCTCCGCCCACTGTTGGACGGACTCCATCAAGTCGTCTGATTGATCCGCCTTCTGCTGCGCATGCATCGCGCATGAAAATGACGCGACAAACAACATGATCAAAAAGGTCTTCACGCCTCCCATGCTAGCACAGCCGCAAATGAGTCCACGCTCATTTTCTTACTCCCGTGGGCCATAAAATGCCGGACGTTAGAGTTACTTCATCGGTTGACGTGGCATCTGGAATCGGGGATTATCCTTGTGGAGCAACTTATGAATTTGACCGCCGTAATCCATCCTGACATTGACAGCGATTGGCCGGTGGCTCACAACCCGGAAACCGGCACCACTTCCCAGGGTAAGACCTTCGATGAGGCACTGGCGAATTTGCGGGAAG
>JAQGOT010000565.1 GCA_028293465.1 Pedosphaera sp.
TGTCATATCCTTCCAGCTTATAACTCAGTCGAACGGGCACCCAGCCGGAATTGGTCGCCGACCCAAAAGTAAACGTAACGTGTCCGGGAAAAGGTCCAAGCTTCAGTTCGCGGCCATCGCGCCAGGATACCGCCTTGTCGTCCACGGTTACCGAGCGGACCACGAGATTTGTTGTCGGACCAGGGGAAGGAGGCACTTCGCTAAAGGCAAGACTTGTCCAAAGCACCGCTATTGCCAAGCCTGAGAGTTTGAACACTCCGAAATTTTACCATGGAAATCTGCCGAGAAGCAATAAAACAAGTTTCAAAACAGGTTTCGTTCCAATCTCCTCACTTTAGAGGATACCGCCGAGGAGCGGATTCGGCCAAACTACATGAATCAACCGTGTGCAGCAACCCGTCGTGATGAATGATCGCGTCGGGAACAGCCTTCACCCGGCGGACCTTTATGATGGAATGTCGGTGGAAAACGAAGTATCAGAGTAAAATTTGAAGTGTGAAACGGGTTTTTAAATCATCGAACAAATCGGCATTCACCTTGATCGGTCGAGCAACACTATTAGCACCCGTCACAGGGGCAGGGGAATTGCAAATGTCTGCGACCGGCACGCCCAAGTGGTTGATTACATATTTGCCTCTGCAAGGGACCATATCGATCCCACTTATTAGACCAACCACGATAAAAAACCTTCCAAAAGATTCAATCCCCGGATAAAAAACCAACAGCAACCGATACCCTATGAAAATAAACGAACAACCTGCCGCACACGGGACATCTCGAAAATCCATGCTGCCAGGCTTCAAGTCCCTTGGCGCCATAATCAGCTATTTGCTGATCGTCGTGCTCATGTTTGGCAATGCTGTCAACGCCTCGGCGGCCAATTTGATTTGGGACGCCGGCAATACCAATAACGGTGCCGCCATTGATCCGGCGAGTGGCAGTTGGAATACCGATACCACCACCAACTTGAATTGGAACAACGGCAGCGGTAATGTGAGTTGGACG
Organism: Pedosphaera sp.; assembly: GCA_028293465.1. Lineage (GTDB taxonomy): Bacteria > Verrucomicrobiota > Verrucomicrobiia > Limisphaerales > Pedosphaeraceae > JAQGOT01. The sequence goes on from JAQGOT010000565.1 coordinate 1,006, forward strand.
CAAACCAGCACGACTGCGCCTCTTATGGGTTCCACGTTCAACGGTTCGGATGTTGCGGACAACACCCGTCAAGTTGTGCTGGATGGCGTGCAGATCGCCACCACCAACCTCACCATCGACGCCTCCGGGTACACCTTTTCCGGCTCTCCCATTTACCTGAACACCTTGCCCAATGATTTGACGGCGAAAATACTCGTCGCCGACGGCAAGACGGTGATCTTCAGCAACAGTATAACGGGCAACAATGGTCAGAAGGAATTTCGGCTCGGCAATGGCAGCGGCGCTCCGGCCACCATGGTTGTTTATGGCAATGTGACGGGGGGGCAGCCCGTTTTCACAAGCACCAATGGAGGCAAATTTTATCTTAATGGCAACGATAGCGCCGGCCAAGCGCACATTAATGCCAATGTGTATAAGACCAATGGTTCATTTACTGCTACTGGCACTTTTGGTATCGGTCGCCGGCGTCCTGCGCCAGTCTCGCAACCCAATAACAACACCGGTCTACTTGTTTTAGATGGTCCAACCACGACTTTTACGCAAACTGGCGACTACGTAACCCTTGCACGCGACGGCAATAATGCCACCGGAACATTAATCATCCAAAACGGCGCCACGATGAGCATTGGAAGCGTTGCTCAACCTCGAGGATTGGGTTTGTTCTCTCCAAACGGCAGCGGCGCCACGCCAGGAGGCGCCTTTTTCTACATGTACGGAGGAACTTTAAATCTCGGTGCTTCCGGGATCAACACGCCTATCTTGATTTCAACCGTCGGTTCAGCTCCTGGACAGATCGCATCCATGACCCAAACAGGCGGTGTGATCAATGCCTGGGGTGGGATTCTCATCGGAGGCGGCACGGTGACCGGGGGTTCGGCCACGATAACGAATTCGGGGGGAAGCCTTTATATTGGCTCAGCGGGCGGAAATGGCATCAGATTCGGCGCGGCCGTTCCAACGACCAACAACATTTCGCTTTCCGGCGGCACCATGGGAGCCTTGCAAAGCTGGATCTCGACCGTTCCGCTGATTCTCGACGGCAACAAAGGCAATTTTACGTTTCAGTGCGCGGATGCCGCAGGGACCTCCTTTGACATCGCGTTATCGGGTGCGCTTACCGGCCCCGGTGGTCTCAACAAGACAGGACCTGGCAAGCTGACGTTGACCGGTGCGAACACCTACACTGGCAGCACTGTGGTAAGCAACGGAACGTTGGTCATTTCCACCGTCAATTCGCCCGCTAATGGTAACGTCCTTGTGGACGGCGGATCAGTTGCTGCCGGCTTGCCAATCGTTTCAAACGTGGTTGCCAACACGGGGCAGCGCTGGTCTATCAACAATCTGGCCTTCGCGGCTGGCACCCCCACAATGTCCTTTTACTACAACGGCTTTCCTCCCAGCACCACGGTTGCTGCCGTTCAAGTCAATGGAAATCTTGCGTTCACCGTCACACCAAATGTTGTTGTTGACGGCACAGCCATCCCCGTTGGCACTTATCCGCTCATCAAATACACCGGCGCGCTTTCCGGCACTCCGCCGACTGCGCTCGTTTCGTTGCCCCCTGGCGTGACCGCGGCAAGCATTGTCAACAACACTGCCAACAAATCCATTGATTTGCAGGTGACCGGTTCGACCGTCAATCCTGCCCTGAAATGGCTGGTGGGTAACGGCGTGTGGGATACGGTCACGGCAAACTGGACACAGGGAGGCGGCCCTACTTTATACACCGACAACGGCACCAAGGATGTCGTGTTTGACGATACGGCCAGTGGAACCTCGCCGGTTACGGTAACTGTCAACACCACGATCAACAACCCGCGCAGCGTCACGGCCAATAATGCCACGAAAAGTTATATCGTCTCCGGCCCGGGCAAACTCGCTGGAACCAATGGATTGTTAGTGGCTGGGGCCGGTTCATTGACGCTCGCAACGACGAACACCTATAGCGGCGGCACAACGGTCAATGCTCCGGGCAGGTTGAATATCAACTATGGCGGGGACGGCACTTCTGGATCCGCCATCGGCACGGGCACACTCACGCTCAACACCGGCGCGAAGCTGGATAATACCAGCGGACACAGTGTTGTGCTAAACACCGCCCCACCCACACCTATAAATTGGAATGACGATTGGACCTTTGTAGGCACCACCAACCTGGATCTGGGCATGGGTCAGGTCACGTTGGGCAACCTCGCGGTGGTCTTGACCGTGGTTTCCAACACCCTGACCGTGAACAACCCCATCACTGACAACACGCTGGGTTATTCCCTGGAAAAAACCGGCAATGGTGAGTTGACGCTCTCCAATAACAATACATTCGCCGGTATGACGCTCACCGCCGGCAAATTGGATGTCAACGCCGATGGAGCAGTTGGCACCGGGACGTTCGCAATCAATGGCGGAACGCTTGACAACACCAGCGGTTCCGCGGTCACGTTGTCCACGCCCAGCTCGATAAATTGGGGTGGCAATTTTGGATTCCAAGGCACAGCAGATCTAACCCTTGTGCCACCGGTCAACATCGGCCTGGGCGGCATGGTTTTAACACTTAACGGTACTAACACGCTCACGACTCAGGGCATACTTAACGGCCAAAATAGACTGATGATCGTGGCTGGTACTGGCAACTGGGTTATTGCCGGTGACGGAAATAATAACGCTCTTAGCATGACCATCAATGGCGGAACGGTTTCTTACGCCAAAGGTATCGGGGTCGCTCAACCTGCGAATACCACCACAGTTAATACCAACGGCACACTGGTGATGCTCAATCCTACCGGCATTCAGATGGGTTTCAACTCGTCTCTTGTCCTGGGAGGCGGCACAGTGGATTTGAACCGTGACAGCGAGACCATTCTATCCGTCTCCTTTAATTCCGGCATACTGCGAAATGGCGCCAGCAACGGCATCTCCACACTTACCGCGGCCAACGGGATTACCTTGGGGGGCATTAGCTGCAACTTTGAGGTCGTTGCGGTTGATAATGTTCTTGCTATTCCCAGCACCATTCTTGGCGCAGGATCTTTAACCAAGACCGGTGCCGGCACTCTGCAGCTGACGGGTACTAATACCTATACCGGGAGTACGGTAATTACGGCCGGCACGCTGGCCTTAAACGATTCAGCGCTGGGCGGCACCATCGCCAACTCGGCCCTGATCAATATTGGCAGCGGCGCAGCGTTGGATGTCACCGGCCGCTCCAATCAAACACTGACGCTTGGGAGCGGCCAGACGCTGACGGGCGATGGCAGCATTAACGGAAATCTTGCCGCCTTGGCAGGTTCGACCGTGGCTCCCGGCGCTTCCGTGGGCACCTTGCGCGTGACTAATAGTATTACGCTGGGAGGCGCTGTATTGATGGAATTGAATCGCACCAATACGCAGACCAGCGACCAGCTGGTATCGGTTCTGGGCACGATTACTGGAGGCGGGACGCTCACCGTCACCAACCTCGGACCCGCGTTGCAGGTGGGGGATGTATTTCATCCCTTCGCCACGGGAGTGAGCGGATTTGCGACCATCAACCTGCCGACGACTGACGCGAGCGGAAACACCTACACGTGGAATAATAACATTGCCGCCAACGGCTCCATCACCGTTGCGAGCGTCACGCCGCCAGGGCCGACCATCAACCCGAATCCCGGCACAATTCTGGTCACCGCGTCAGCCGGCAATCTGGCTCTGGCCTGGCCGACCAATGCCGGTTGGAAATTGCAAACCAATGCGGCGGGCCTGGCGAACACAAACGCCTGGTTCGATTATCCAGGTGCAACTGCCGTGACGAACGTCAGCATTCCAGTAAATACAAGCAAGACAAACGTGTTCTTCCGTCTGTTAAAGCCTTAATGTTGTAACAGGCACGTCGCAGCCGCGTTTGGCTGCGACGTGCCGTTTTTCCAAGCGCAGCTAATAAGCACAAGTCTCACCATGATAACTTCAACTGCTGTCCATTGCCAACCATCAACTCGGTTGCGTCGTAATAAAGCCTTCACTCTTATTGAGCTTTTGGTAGTTATAGCCATCATAGCCATTCTTGCAGCGATGTTGCTTCCCGCTTTGAGCAGGGCAAAACAAAAGGCTTATCAGATAACTTGTCTTAACAATCTAAAGCAGCTTGGTCTCGGCTTCATGATGTACGCGGAAGATTCCCGTGACTTTATGCCTGCCGATGCTTCAAGGATTGGGCATCATGATGATGATTGGATTTGGTGGCAAACAGGAGGTGGATTTACCGTCGCTCAAAGCCCCATATTGGTTGCCATCAAAGGAAACACTAATTCCATGCGTTGCCCGATGGATAAAGATGATACCGGAAGAAAAGCCGTGGTAGCTGCGGGAGGACAATGGTATGGCTACAGTTATACGGTAAATGGTTATGCCGTTGGTACAGCTGTCATGGGGGCATCCTCATCGTATGCCCTGACTGGCAGTTATATTGTCCAGAAACTTTCTAATATTCGTGGTCCTTCCAACAAGCTAATGCTATTGGAAGAACCTGCTTCAACGAACGACGCTCCAGCCGGAGCGACAGTTTTCTTGGATGACGGACGCTGGACTCCTCCTAACACTATTACAATCCGACACCGCGGGAAGGGAAATGCCAATTTTGCCGATGGCCATGCCGCAGCCATCGACTACAAATTTGCTGCCGACACCAATCACATTGACGCGTCGGCCCTGTAATCAAACTTAGACCCGGCACGGCCAGTCAAAGCAGAGACTTTGGGATTTGGTGAGGAACAATTCCAGAAACGATCTGATTTTGACAAATGGCAAAATATTGCCGGGGATGATACGTTCGCTGGTTCGTTGCGCAAAAAAAGGGATGGCTCACGGCCTCATGTAGTGGTTTCACGTTAATCCAATAATGTTTCGATGCCTTACACCAACAACGGTGGCACCCTCAAGGTGACGGTGGCCAACCCCGGAAGTTCGCCCACGGCCGCGTGGCTTCCCGTCCTGACCAATGGGTTTGACAACTCCGGCAACTTCAACGCGACAATCCCAAACAATCCGACGACATCAGCCGCATTCCATGGCATATCTGTGCCATGAATTGGGAAACCGGACCTGTGACCAGGCGTGTTGACAAACACAAGCGGCAAACGTAAAAAGCACCGTTGTTAATCCCATGAATGTTGAATTCGGCATCAGAAATTCCATTTCAAACAGAGGCCGCCTCTTTACCCGGACAATGTTTATTGTCATAGGGCTGACATTGTTGATCCAACAAAGGGCACCAGCCGACGATTACAAATCTACAACCAAGCCGAGGCCTGCTTACCGATCCGAGTTGGATATCGTCTATTGCACAGTGGATGGCAAGGATCTGAAGTTGAACGCTTTTTTACCTGAAACGGCAACGAATCCAGTGCCGGCAATGGTGGAAATTCACGGGGGGTGGTGGTCCGGCGGCGGAAGGGCCACACAAGTGGAACGGGCCGAAGGCTGGCAGTTTTTCATGCGACGGGACCTCGCGGTTTTCTCCATTGAATATCGGCTCGGCAAGCAGGGCGGCTTCCCCCAAAACATCCGTGATTGCCGCAATGCGATCCGTTTCATCCGCCAGAACGCAAAACGCTTCAAGATCGATCCTAATCGGATTGATGTTACCGGCGGTTCGGCAGGGGGTCATTTGAGTCTTATGGTCGCAATGGTCGCGGAAGATTTCGAAGACGGCGGGCCGACGCCAGGACTTGAAGGTATTAGCGCCGGAGTTTCAGGAAGTTTCAGTTACATCCCGCCGACGGATTTTGTTCGGTTTTGGAATCAGGGTCCGGAGGATGTCATTACAAATTCGGAAGGAACCGTGACTTTTCGCGGGCCTGATGAAAAAATACCTTACGATTCGCATCCACGTCTGCGCGTTCTTTTTCATGGGCTTGCACCTGACACCGAAGCGCACAAAGCTCTTTATGATGCGATGTGCCCGATTGGACATGTGCGAAAGGATGTTCCGCCATTGCTCATCTGTGATGGAGAAAAGGATCCGATCGTGCCCGGACTGCACGGCCAGGCGCTGTATCAAAAATTACAAGCCGCAGGTGCTGATGTAACTTACTGGATGACGGCAAACGGTGCGCATCGTTTCCCCAGCGGTGCGGGGTTTGATAAAGTGCTGGACGATTTTTTAATCCGCACACTGAAACTGGACGCTGCCAGGTAGTTCTGATTATCGGTACTTGACCAGGTCATCCACCCAGACCGCCCAAATCGCGTCTTGGCTGGGAATGAAATTAATTTTCGGCTATGCCCCACGCCTTGTTCGGCAAAACCCCCATTTCGAATTCCAAAGTTCCGCCGCAGGCGATTTCCTCGTGAGTAATCCAAGGCCGGTTCAACGGTTTGCCGTTGAGCTTGGCGGACTGGATATAAATGTTCTGATTGGATACGTTGCGCGCTGTGACGGTGAAAGCGCCGCCCGGATAAAATTTTGAATCCAGCTTGATCGTGGCCTTTTCCACCATTGGGCTGCCGATCACATACTTCCCATCGGCTGAATTCACCGGATAAAGCCCCATCGCACTCCAGACATACCAGGCGGACATCTGGCCGCAATCATCATTGCCGCAGATGCCTTCGGGGGTGTTGTCGTAGTACAACGTCATTATCTGGCGTGCGCGCAATGCGGTTTTATATTGGGCCCCGGCCAGCGCGTAGAGGTAGGCGACGTGATGACACGGCTCGTTGCCATGGGCGTATTGGCCGATCAATCCGGTGATGTCAGGACCCCAGTGTACGACATCCGAATCTTGGTTGAAGAACTCGTCGAGGCGGCTGATAAACGCTTCCCTACCTCCGTAAAGCTCCATCATCCCCGGCACGTCGTGTGGCACGAAAAACGTATATTGCCACGCATTCGCCTCGACGTAATATCCCGAAGCAGGATTGCCGCTGACCTGTTTCGGATTGAATCCCTCCTGATAATTTCCGTCTTCGTTCTTGGAGCGGAAGAACCGGGTCTGCGCGTCCCACACGTTGCGATAATTCCGGGCGCGCTGGCTGAACAATGCCGCGTCGTTTGTTTTGCCAAGCGCCGCGGCCATCTGCGCGACGCACCAATCGTCATACGCGAATTCCAATGTCTGCGACGTCGCCTTTCTCTTGCCCTCTACCCACGGCACGAAGCCGAATTTCTGATATTCATCCTGCCGGTTACGACCGCTCGTGGCCGTCTTCCGCATCGCCGCGAACGCCAGTTCGGCATCGAATCCTCGAAAGCCTTTCGCGTAAGCATCGCGGATAACCGGGATGGCGTGATACCCGATCATCGTCCCCGTGTCGTAGCTGCCGAGCGACCACATCGGCAAAACGCCGCCGGGTGATTGTTGGGAGAACACCAACAAACTTTGAACGAAGTCGTTGACCCGCTCCGGATGTGTCAGCGTCAGCAAAGGATGTTGAGCGCGAAAAGTATCCCACAATGAAAAGGTGCTGTAATATTGAAAACCCGCGGAATGAACCGCGCCGTCCGGCCCGCGATAAGAACCATCCGCATCGTTGTACAATGTCGGGGCAAGCATCGCATGATAGAACGCCGTGTAGAACGTCTGCCGGATGTTCGGATTCGGTGATTCAATTTTAACGCGGGACAGTTGCTCATTCCAAGTCGCTTGAGCCGCCTCGCGGACCGAGTCGAAATCCCACGAAGGAATTTCCGCCGCCAAATTCTTCCGCGCTTCCTCCACGCTGGTCGGTGAAAGGCCAACGCGCAAGAGAATTTGTTGTCCGTCCGAAGTTTCATAATCCAGATGCGCGCGAATCTGTTTGCCTTCCGCATTGGTCACACCCGCCGAAAGCGGTTTCCCGTCAAGTTCGAGACCAATGGACTTGAACGGCTGGGAACATTCTATGGCGAAGTAAAGGATGAGATTTTTGCCCCAACCGTCGCTGCGACGATAGCCGGTCAATAAATTATCGTGCTCGACTTTCAAGCCCGCCGCGGTCGGGCGGTTTTCCAAACCATGAACCAGATCAAGCAAAACGTGACTTTGTTGCGAAGCCGGGAAAGTGTATCGGTGCATTCCTGCATGAGGGGTCGCAGTCAATTCCGCCTTGATGTTGTATTTATCAAGCATCACCTGGTAGTAACCAGGCTGCGCCGATTCCTTATCGTGCGAGAAGCCCGAAACGAATCGTCTGGCTTCAAGCGGCTTGTAGCGCGCGTCCTCGTTCAGCGCCCCGGTCATCGGCAGCACCAGCAGATTGCCATACTCCCGAATTCCCGTGCCTGAAAGATGAGTGTGGCTGAAACCCATGATGGTTTTGTCAGAATAATGATAGCCGGCACAGGCATCCCAATCGTGGGTGCGGGTGTCCGGGCTGAGCTGGACCAACCCGAAGGGCACCGTGGCGCCTGGAAATGTATGACCGTGGCCTCCAGTGCCGACAAATGGAAGAACTTCATCAACCGGTTGCCGAACCGCTCCCCAACTGGAACTCAAAATACTTATCCAGGCCAAGGTCGCGGTAATTAGGATGTTTTTCATAGAATCACTGAAGGGCTGGTCGCGGTAAAATCATTCGGCGATGATGACATGATGGGGAGCATATGCTATGTGCAGCGAAAGCCGAGCGTGCGTTGGTTGGGATATTTTACCTTGGTGTCAGGAGCGTTTCGTGGGGCGGGCTGTTATGGAGAAACCAGCCGATAGAACACTGCGGCGTTGGTCGGGTTGATCGCAAGATTCGTGGCGGTGACGCTGGCTGAGCCGGGCACTGTCACCCAGTTCGTGTTAAGTCCGATTGCCGAAGAATTGGTCTGGGCTTGCAGGAGCCACCCGGCGTTGGTCGGCCAGGACAAACTCAACGTATTGTCGGATGCGCTGAACTGGATTTTTCCTGGCAGCGGGTCAATGGGTGGCCCCGCTGTCAATACCTGAATGGAACCGTCCATCGCCAGTCTGTTGGTCCAAGTGTAGGTGTTTCCGTTGAAGTCAGTGGTTGGCATACTTAACATGGTGAATCCGCTGACCGACGAGGAGAAGAGCTGGAACAGATCTCCCGCGTGCAATCCCGGTCCAACGTT
>JAQGOT010000584.1 GCA_028293465.1 Pedosphaera sp.
CAACCCTAACCGACTCCTCAATCCTTATAAAGCGGCCTCCGCCTTATGGTAGGAGGCCTTTTTATTGCCACCCCAGGCCCCGTCGGTTAGCTTGAATCATGTCTGATATGTCAGTTGCGCCGGTTACGAGCTTGTATGTGCATGTGCCGTTCTGCGCTCACAAATGCTCCTACTGCGCCTTTTATTCCGAGGCTTCCAGCGGTGAATTGATCCAGCGCTATGTTCAGGCGGTAATTCGCGAATTGGAACTGGTGGCCTCTGATTTGAAGCCGCGCACGATCTTTTTTGGGGGCGGCACGCCCTCCTTGCTCAACCTGCGTCAATGGACCCAAATTCTGGAAACCATGCAGCGCCTCAATCTCACCGGGGCCGCGGAATGGACTGTCGAATGCAATCCCGCCACGGTGTCGCTGGATAAGGCCCGGTTGTTGCGCTCCTACGGCGTCAACCGTATCTCAATGGGCGTCCAATCCCTCGATGAGGCTCTCTTGGACCGGTTGGGGCGGATCCACTCCCGCGAGATGGTGTTTAAGTCGTTCGACACGCTCCGCGCCGCCGGCTTTGATAATATCAACGTTGATCTCATGTTCGCGATTCCCGGGCAGACGATGGAGATCTGGCGAAAGACGCTGGACGAAGCCCTGGCCTTGGGCAGTGAGCATCTCTCCAGCTATGAGGTGATTTACGAAGAGGATACCGCGTTGTACGCGCAGTTGAAGGCCGGCGAGTTTGACGTGAACGAGGACCTGGCTTGCGACATGTATGACGAACTGGTCACCCGGGCTGAGGCTGGAGGTTTTCGACAGTATGAAATCGCCAACTTTGCCCGTTCCCGGCCCCTGACCCAAGGGACAGTCGCTGTCAATGGAAGCGCCGAGGTGGAGATGGCGGGGGTTCCGGACTACGCCTGCCAACACAATATCAATTACTGGCGGGGAGGTTATTTTCATGGCCTGGGTCCGAGCGCGGCAGGTTTTGTCGCCGGTGTCAGGACCAAGAACTGGTCCAATACCCAGCTTTATTGCGACCAGTTGGAGAAGGGGAAGCGGGCCATCGAATCCCGGGATGAATTGGCGCCGCTGGCGCGGGCGGGGGAAATCGCGGCGTTCGGCCTGCGCATGAACACCGGGTGGCCGTTCGAGCAATTCCGGCGGGTCACCGGCTGGGATTTGCGTCGCGAATGGTCCACGGAAATGGATAAGTTGATTCAGCAGGGATGGGGCCAGGTTGATCAAGAGCGGTTCCAGCTTACGCCGGCGGGACTTCGCTTCGCTGATTCCGCAGCGGAACTTTTTCTGCGTTGACCTCCGCCAATCATGAAACGAGATGCGCGACTTTTTTGTCAGATTGCCGGGCGGTTGATGCGCTGTCCGGCCGCCCCGTATCATGAAGCGGCCGTGCGCGCGGAGGTTGAGAAAATCTGTGCGGAAGAGGGCCTGGGTTTCAAACGTGACACCTTCGGCAACGTGCTGGTCCGATTGCAGACCGCGCCCAAGCAGCGGGCGTTCGTGCTGGCCGCGCACCTGGATCACCCGGCGTTTGAAATCGTCCGTCCGCTGTCCAAGCAGCGTTGGCTGGCGCAGTTTCTCGGCGGTGTGCCGGACAATTATTTCAAGAAAGGCGTGCCCATCCGGCTCATGCCGGGTGCGGTTCCGGCCAGGCTGGGCAGGAGGATTGGTGGCAAAAAGCAGTTTGAACTCCACGCTCGCCAAACACCCGGGGTGCCGCCCGAATTTGCCGTGTGGGAGTTGGAGGATTTTGCCGTGCGGCAGAACCAGATTCATGGGCGTGCGTGTGATGATCTGGGAGGCGTGGCGGCGATCCTGGCGGTACTGGTCGATTTAAAACGCCAGCGCGCCCGCGTGAATGTCATCGGGGTGATTTCCCGCGCTGAGGAGGTTGGCTTTCAAGGCGCGTTGGCGGTGGCGGCGTCGCGGCAGTTGCCGAAAAACTCGCTGGTGGTTTCGCTCGAAACCAGTCGTGAATTGCCCCCGGTCAAGATGGGGCAGGGGGTTATCATCCGGGTCGGGGATCGGGCCTCCATCTTCGATTCCGCGGCGACCCGGTTTTTGACGGAAGTGGCGACCGATTTGCAGCAGCGCCGGAAGACCTTTCAATTTCAGCGCGCCTTGATGTCGGGCGGAACCTGTGAGGCCACCGCCTACCAGGAATTTGGTTTTCAAACCGGCGCGGTGTGTGTGGCGCTGGGCAATTATCATAATTGCGGCGAGCGCAACCAGATCGCCGCCGAGTATATCGCGGTGGAAGACGGGAGCGGCATGGTTGAACTGCTCGTGGCGGCGGCGCGAAAGCTGGCGGTTTACCCGAAATTAACGGGCCGGTTGCCCAAGCGCCTGCAAAAGCTGCTGCGCGAGGGCCGGAAAAAGTTGCGTCCCAAATCCCGCTGAAGGTCGAGGGCCGTTCCGGCCGCTACTTTAGTCCCGTCAGGTATTCGACGAGGTTTCGGAGGTCCGTTTTCGAGAGCATCTTTGCCAAGCCCTCGGGCATGGCGGACAACCCGCGTTGCCGCGTCTGGATCTGGTCCTTGGCAACCGTGGCCGGGCCGTCATCGGGTGAAATCAGCAGCAACTCCTTGTCATCCTCGCGCTTGACCAAGCCGGCGAGGCTGTTGCCGTTTTTCAAGGTCAGCGTCACGTTTTCAAAGCCGGGGGCGAGCTGCTTGTTGGGGAGCAAAATGGATTCCAGCAGGTACTCGCGCGTCTGGCGTTTGCCGATCCCCGCGAGATCCGGTCCCACGACGCCACCTTTGCCGGCGATGGCGTGGCAGCGCAGGCATTCGACGCCGGCGCGTTCGGTGAAGACTTTTTTGCCTTCCTCGGCATCGCCGCCGACCAGCGCTTCGCGGTAACCTTTCAGCTCATCATCCGCAGGGAGGGTGTCGGCATATTTCCTGAGCGCGGCCATGACGCCGGAATCGGTTCGCTTGGCCGCAGCCTCAAGCAGGTCAAGCTGCAGCTCTGGTTGCAACCGGGCGGCGGCCAACTGCTCCAACCAGTGCTCGATCACCCGGTCTGCCTTCGGATTTTTTAACTCCCCAAGCGTGGTCAGCGCGGTTTGGCTCATGCGAAGATCGATCTCGGTCGCCAAAAACTTTTCGAGCAGCGCGGGCGCGTTGGGTGGTTCGAGGCTCGTGATCAGTTTGATGCCCTCGCGGCGGATGGACGGGTTGGTGTCCGCGAGCGCCAATTCCTCGGCGGTCGCAAACCGTCCGGCTTTCAAATCAGCCAAGGCCTGAAGGGCTGCGACCCGGACACCTGAAGACCTCTCGCTCCGCTGGAAGAGATCAAGCAACGGAGGGGCCGATTCGCCCAAGTCTAACCGTCCCGCACATTTGATGGCGACAATGAGCACTTGCTCGTCCGTGGAATGAAGGAGACCGGCCAGATGTGGTTGCACGGCGGTTTGGGCGACGGCGATATTGCGCGGAGGTAAGGGACGCCAGAGCCCCATGAGCCGGTCGATGGGGGCGGGTTTGGCCCAATCCGACAATGCCTCCAAAGCGGCGATGCGCATTGCCGGCGGAGAATCGGCCCGGCTCGCGAAATCGGCGACGACCTTGGCATTGGCTGCCTGGCCGAGGCGAAAGTTGGCATTGATGGCGCGAAGGAGGAGCTGTTCGTAAGCCAGGGTGTGCCGCCAGCCAGTTTCTGAATGAATTGATTTTCCGACCTTGGCGTCGGCGGCCCATTGCTGCTGGATGATTTCCGGTTGCCAGAGCGCGGCGTGCCGGGGTTTCAGCATGGCGGCGAGTTCCGGCAGCGCGTCATTGATGGGCACGTCGTTGATGGCCCGCGCGGCCGCCACAACCAGGCTCGGTTTCGCGTCGTGGAGGAACCGGGCGATCTGGGGGCTTTCCAAGCGTCGCAAACACAGCAACGCAGCGTGGCGAATGGCGGAAGAATCATCCTTGGTCGCCAACTCGATCGCGGCCTGGTCTCCGATGCCGAGCAGTGCCATCATTCCTGCGTGTCGGAGGTACGCGTCCTGGTCGTTGTTGTTGCGCAGCATTTCGAGAATGGGTCCGATCGCCTTCTTGTTTTTCAACTGGCCCAGGGCGGTGGCGGCGAAGAAGCGCGGTCGGGGCAGCGAGTAGAGCGCGGATTGGGCGGCGGCCAGCGGTCGGTGATCATCGGGCAAATGGGGGCCGCTCAATAGATAGACAAGCTCGTCGAACGCCGGCGCATACCGGCCCGCACCCAAAACCTTCGCAGCTTGAGCCCGGACTTCGCCGTCCGAATCTGAAAGCAGCGGGATCAACGGCGCGAAAGCGGTTGGCAGTTTACGTCCGACCTGACCGAGTCCCCAAATCGCGTGCAGCCGGGCTAATTGATTTTGATGATCCTGCGCAACCTTGGTCAGCATGGGAATGGCCCCGGACCCCATCTCAGCCATCGCGTATTGCGCCTCAAGCCGCACGCGCATGTCCGAATGGGCCAGCAATGAAACCAATTCCACGAGGGACTTTTTCTCCATGCCTTCGCCCAGCAGCTTTTTTACCTCGGCGAGAACGGGGTTGTTGGTTTGGGTTGGATCATAAAGCCGATACAGGCGGCCTTTGTTCGGCATCTGCCAGCCCTCCACCCAATCGGAGATATAAACGCAACTGTCGGGCCCGAAATCGACGTCGGTCGGCCAAAGGTTCCATAGAAACTTTTCATTATCAATGGTCTCGTACGAAGCGCCCTTGGGTTGCACGGCGAAGGACCGCACGCCGCCGGGAAAATCGCAGACGAGGAAATGGTTTAAATATTTGTCCGGCAGGCCCGTGCCCGGATAGAAAGTCAGGCCGGAGGGTCCCTGGGAGACATACCCGGACCAGGGCAGCGCATCGTCGATGTTCCCCAGCCAGACCCTTTCCTTGTTCCACGGGCCGAAGCCGCTCATGTGCTGATAGGAGCAACGCCAGCCGTAGTCCGCGCCTTCCACGACGTAAATGACCCGGGAACGGTCCTCGCCGGCGGTGTCGTTGTCGTCGGTGAACAGATTGCCATATTGATCGAAGGCCAATTCCTGCGGGTTGCGCAAGCCGATGCAGACCACTTCCAACTCGGAGCCGTCGGGATTACAGCGAAGCACGCCACCGGTGTCGGGATAATTGAGGTGTTTGCCTTCCTTGGTTTTGAACACGAACCCGCGGTCACCGCTGCTCATGTAGAGTTTCCCATCCGGCCCGAGTCGAAAGCCGTGCAGATCATGGCCGGTGACCCCGATATGGATGCCAAACCCGGATTGCAACTTTTCGCGCGACTCCGCCTTGCCGGAATTGTCCGGCCCGGTAAAATGCCACAAATCGGGAATGCAGCCGGCCCAAATGTTGCCTCTGCGCGCGAGGATTCCGGCGGCCACCCCGGAGGGAACCTGGTTGAAGTCTGCGGCGAAGATGGCCGAGGTATCCGCGTGACCGGTGCCGGCACGGTCTTCCACCAAACGGATAAGTTCGGAGTCGCGAGTCAGGATATCCTCGTTTGTGGCGAACGTCTTCGTCAGAAACGCGCTGCGATCCGCCACCGTGCGGAACGATAAATCATCCAGCAGCCAGGGCGGATTCTGGGTGATGTCGAAAATGGAGATGCCGTAGCGATGGGTTTCGGCAATGAAGAATCGACCATGTTCATCGATGCTGAAGCTGACCGGATTTTGGAGCATCGGTTCCGCGGCGAAAAGATCGATTTTAAGATCGGGGGCGACCTGGAATTTTTTCATGCCCAACTCGGCCTGAGTGGGCGGGTTGTTGGTGGAATGTTGCGCCGATAAATTCAGAGCAAACGGAAGGAAGGTGAAGAGGCAAAGACACCGGACAAAAATTTTGCTAGGCACATCAAAACGATACATCGTCGCGGAGTATAGTTGGTGTCCACGCAGTTTCAAGGAGTCAAACCCGGATTGCCGGAAAGTTTTTGGAGAGCGGAGATGCTCAATACCGCTGGTGGCTTCCTGACGGTTCAGACTGAGTCGCCGCGTTTCAACTCTTCGAAGCCGGCACGCGCACGGTGACGGTGGTCAACTTTTCGGGCTGGGAGGTGATTTGAACCGTGCCGCCGTGGGCGGTTACAATCCATTGTGAGATGCTCAGACCGAGGCCGCATCCCTCGACTGCATTATTGTGCGACAGGTCGCCGCGGAAGAAACGATCGAACACGCGCGCCTGCGATTCGGGGGATATCCCCGGCCCGGTGTTGGCGATGCTGATTTCAGCTGACCCATCAACGCGGCGCAAGGCGATTGTGACATGCCCTTTGGGTTGATTGTATTTGATCGCGTTATCCGTAAGGTTCAACAGCAACTGGCGCAGGCGATGGCGGTCACCGGGAAGCGAAATCTCCTCACAGGCGGTCAGTTCCACGCGCACTTCGTGGGGTCGAGCAAGAATTTGAGCGTCGGCAAAACTGTCCCGCACCAACTCGTCCAGCCGGATGGGTTCACGCTTCAGGGCGATCTGCCCGGCATCGGCTTTCATCAACAGGGTCAACCCGTCCACGATTTTCGTGAGGCGCTGGACTTCATCAAGCTGGCTGAGCAGGCGCTCCCGGCTGGCCGGATCAGTTTCATCGCGCAGGGTGGTTTCCAATTCACCGTGCATGACGGTCAAGGGAGTTTTGAGTTCGTGGGACGCGTGCAAGGTGAATTCCCGGATGCGATTGAATGAGTTGTCCAGCCGCCCCGTCATGGCGTTGAACACTTCCGTGAGTTGATCGAGTTCATCGCCATTGCCGGTGCGGGGCAGCCGTTCATGCAGGTTGCGCTCGTGGATGCCCGCCGCCGCCCGGGTCAGGGCGGTGACGGGTGACATCGCCTTCCGCATGAGCCACCAACCGCCGGCCAGTCCAAGCAGCGTGGCAGGGACACCGCACCAAAACGCGATTTGTACCACGTCCTCCCACTCGTCGTTCTCCTCCTTGCCGTGGGAGACTTTTGCCTTCGCCTGTTCCCGGGCGAACTCATAGAAAGACAGGCCCGTAATCAGCAGCACCGAAGCAAACAGGATGCTGGCATACCACACCGTTAATCGTGCGCGAATGGTCAAGGCTGTTCCTTTAAAGTATAACCAACGCCGCGTACCGTGTGGAGCAGCTTCGGTTCAAAACCTTCGTCGATTTTCTCCCGCAAGCGCTTGATGTAAACATCCACAAGGTTGGTGCCGGGATCAAAATCGTAATCCCACACCTTTTCCAGGATGGCCATGCGACCGCAAATCCGCCCGGGGGAGCGCATCAGAAATTCCAGCAGCCGATATTCGCGCGTGGTCAACTCGAAGGTCGTCCCACCGCGCTGGGCCTGCCGCGTGGTGGTGTCCAGTGAGAGGTTGCCTACGCGCAAAATCACCGATTTGGGCTCGCCGCCACGACGTCCCAGCGACCGGACCCGCGCGATCAATTCGGCCAGCGCAAAGGGTTTGGCGAGGTAGTCATCCGCCCCGGCGTTCAACCCTTCCACCCGCTCGTTGACCTGGCCGCGGGCGGAGAGCAGTAAAACGGGAGTGTTGTTTTTCCGTTCGCGCAACTGGCGGAGAACGCTCAAGCCATCGCGACCGGGCAACATGATGTCCAGCACGATGGCGTCGAAGGCGGTTTGGGTGGCGAGGAGCAAGGCTTCCCCACCATCATGTGAGACATCCACCGCAAAGCTCTCCGATTGGAGGGCCTTCCGGATAAAGGAGGCGGTCTTCTTCTCGTCTTCAACAACCAGCACGCGCATCAAATGAGCTTTCGTTATTTCTTTTCAATTTTCTTCGCGTCCGGAGCGGTCGCGTTCGCCGGCGGGCCGTCCGTGGGGCACGCGGGTCATGGCGATTTTTCTGGCCTGGACCCGTTTTATTTTTGCCCGCGCTTCCAGATGCGCCTCGTCATGGTCGTTGGCGATCCCGCAGTCAAGGCAACCGAGCAGGATCAACGCGGCCAGCAGGATATGTTTTGGTCTCATAAGTTGTTGCATTGCTGTGGTGGTAACAACGCGGCCCAGTGGGGTTAGGCTGAATGAAGTTCACCGAAAGCGCAAATTAAAATGTTGTCATTCCAAGGCCGGTTCGGAGGGCGGAAAATCGCTGATGGTGCACCCGGTTGAGAATGGTCGACGCGGGGCCTGGATTGGCTTAAACTAACCGCTGAATGAATTTATCAACTGCGCCCATCGAAATCAGCGACCCGGTCAACGCGAAGATTCTGTCCATTTCGGAGGACAAAATCCAAGGGTTCCAACGGGATCCGCTCGGGGAAGTGGCCCGGCTTTCGGGGGTGGAACTGCCGGTGGTGGCGGAGCGCATCCAGGCGATGCTCAAGGCCGGCACGATCCGGCGGGTGCGGCAGACCTTGATGGCCACGAACCTGGCGCCGGGGGCGCTGGTGGCGTGGCAGGTGCCGTCGGATCGCCTGGACGCGGCGTTTGATTATATGTTTCAAAAGGACCCGTTTTCGGGGCATGTGGTGATTCGTTCCACCGACGCCGCCACGCCGGGTTCCAATTACAAGCTTTGGACCACGCTGAAGGTGCCGCAGGGTTTTTCGATGCAGAAACATGGCGAGTTCCTGCTGAAGCAGACGGGCGCGGAGCATTTCCGGTTGATGCCGGCCAAGCGGTTGTTCGCATTGGGGGTCGGGCACATGCGCCGGCGCGGGATGACCATTGGCAGCAAAGCCGAGGTGCCCGCCGAGGTGATGGAT
>JAQGOT010000625.1 GCA_028293465.1 Pedosphaera sp.
AGAATGGCAATCCGCACGGCATGTTTCAGAAGCAGGGTCGTTTCGCTCATGCCTTTGGAGCGGGCGGTGGTGATGAATTCCGATTGCATCACATTCAGCATGCCTTCACGCATGAGCCGGGCGATGCGGCCGGAGAAATAAAGACCCAACGCGGTCATCGGCAGGATGGCGTGCCAAGGCGATTCCCAAAGCGCCACCGGGAACCAATGGAAGTGGATGGCAAAAGCGACCACCAACGCCGGCCCGACCACCAGCCCAGGAATGCACACGGTCAGGATGGCGAGAAAGCTGCCGACATAATCCTCCCATTGGCCGCGTTTTACCGCCGTTAAAAAACCGACGGGAATGCCCAAGCCCAACGCAAAACCGAACGCCATCAGGCCGAGCGGCACAGAAACCGGCAAGCCTTGCGCGATGATATCGTTGACGGTGTGGTTGCGATACTGTTGGGACGGACCCAGATCACCACGGATCAACCCACCTTCGAACCAATGTATCTTTCCTTGGGCATCCCGCTCAAAGCCGGCGCCCAAATAGCGGAGGTATTGCTTCCAGAACGGCTCATCCAAGTGAAATTTCTTTGCTAGGTTGCGTTCAATTTCCGGGGATGCAGGTTTTCGTTCCTTATCGAAGGGACTGCCAGGGGTCACCTTAATCAAACAGAATCCAAGGAAGCTGATCACCAGCAGCAGCGGAAGAATAAGTGCCAGGCGTCTTAGGAAATACATGGCTAAGGGTTCGGGTTCGGTTTTGCCAATTCGGGCGCGGGCTTCGGGCGCGCAGCCGGAGAGGTCGCCGCCTTTGTGGGCCCCTTCTCAATCCAGATGGCGTTCAGCGGATGATTATCGAGAATATTTTGATAGATCCCCTTGATGCGGGTGTCATCGAAATAATTGAACCCGACGTAGAAAAAGAGCGGAATGATCGGGTTTTCATCCCGGATCAAAATGGTTTCCGCCTCTTGGAACAACTGCTCGCGCTTCGCCAAGTCCGTTTCCCGGTCGGCCTGACGGATCAAATCGTCATAACGCGGATTGCTCCAGCCCGTGCGGTTGTTGCCACCGTTGCTCATGAACAAGTTCAGGAAGGTGTCCGCATCGTTGTAGTCGCCGATCCAGCTCGCGCGGCAGGTTTCGAAATCCATTTTGGATTGATTGGCCAGATACACCTTCCACTCCGTCGGGCGCAGCTCGACGTCGATGCCCAATTCGTCATGCCACATCTGCTGCATTTCCACGGCGATCTTGGCATGGATTTGCGCCGCGCCGCCCGCGGCTGCGTTGAACATATAGGGAAAACGGGGAAAACCCTTCCCACCAGGATAACCAGCTTCCGCGAGCAACTGACGCGCTTTTTCCGGATTGTAACCCAGTCCCTTGGGCGAATGATACCGGGCGACACCATCGGGAGTGAAGTGATCGGCGGGTATTTCGCCCGCCTTGGTGATTTTCCGGGTGATCCGCTCCTTGTCGATGGCCATGGCCAAAGCCTGGCGCACCCGCACGTCGTCAAACGGCTTGCGGGTCACATTGAACCGGATGAAATAAATTCCGAGGTAAGGGAACGTGTGGAAATCCGGCCGCTTGAGCAACACATCCAACAGTTCGTTCGGCACCAGGTCCTTGTCCCAAACGATGTCCGCGCCGCCGGTTTCGTAAAGATTCAAGGCCGTGGCGGGCGAACCAATGGGGAGAAAATCGACCACCTCCGTCCGGGTGTTGGCGGCGTCCCAATAGCGCGGATTCTTGCGCAATCGCACCTTGTCGTTAATCCGCCAATCCACCAACTCGTAAGCCCCGCTCGCCGGCAACGGGCGGACCATTAACCAGCGATCCCCGTATTTCTCGATCGTCTGGCGCGGAACCACGGCCAGGGTCTGAAACGCGCACAGATCGAGAAAGAACGCTGTGGGATTGTTCAACTCCACGCGCAGCGTGAGGGGATCCAGCGCATGCACGCCGACCAGGGAGGGGTCCTTGATCTTGCCGGCCGTGAAATCCTCCGCGTTTTTCAGATAAAACAGTTGCCCCGCGTAGTCGCAGGCGGTGGCGGGATCGAGCGCGCGAATCCAGGAGTAAACCACGTCATCCGCCTTGATCGGTTCGCCGGTGGACCAGACCAAATTTGACCGGAGGTGAAAGGTGTAAACCCGGCCATCAGGTGAAATTTCCCATCGTTCCGCCAGGCCCGGAATCGGCAGTGCCGTCTTTGGATCCAGCCGGGTCAATCCCTCGAAAACAGAAGTGACAATCCGCATCTCCGCAATGCCGGTGGCGAGTGCCGGATCCAGTGACTCGGGCTCGACGTTGTTGATGATGACCAGATCGGCACGCGGCTCGTTGCGAACGCAACCGGTCAGGAGCAGGGAAGCGGCGGATAAGAGAGTAAGGAAAACTGGGAAAACTCGACGTGGGGCACTTAACCCGGACCGCTTCGTCACGAGACGAAGCCCCCTCCACAGTTGGTAGAGGGCGCTCGTCGCAGAATTCATCGGCGGGCTATTTGGCCGGAACCACCGGAGGATTGGTGGCAGCGGTCGGTGCCGCATTGGTTCCGCTCAACAGCGGCATGGCTTCCAGATTCGTGGTGGCCGCCGCGCCCTTCGTCGTCGCGGGAGCAGGCACCATCGGGGCGACAGCGCCGGCTTTGCCCATTTGCTTCCGGAATTCTGTGTCGGGATGACGGTTGGCCCGGGTGTTTAGGACGGAGAGGATCAACGCCAAAGCGAAGAAAATGCCGGCCGAAACCTTGGTGATCTTGGTGAGCACATTGCCGGAACCCGCGCCAAAGAGGGCATCAGTGGCACCGCCGCCAAACGCCAGACCCGCGCCCGCTTCCTTCTTGGGCAATTGGATCAGCACCAACAGGATCAGCAGCAGACAGTTCAGCACCAAAACCACCGTCAAAAGACCAATTATATAAATCATAAGCTCTTAATCTTAAATTAAGTCGAATTCTTAATTATGTCAGCGAAACTGCGGGTTTCAAGGGCCGCTCCCCCCACCAAAGCCCCGTCCACATCCGGTTGGCTCATTAATTCCTTCGCATTGGAAGGTTTGACGCTGCCACCATATTGGATGCGAACCTTGCGGGCAACTGTTTCGTCGAACAGCGTCCCCAGCAACCGGCGGATGAAAGCGTGGACCTCCTGGGCCTGGGCGGAGGTGGCGGTCTTGCCGGTGCCGATCGCCCAGACCGGTTCATAGGCCAGAACCGTTTCTTCCATCTGCTGTTTGCTCAACCCGGCCAGACTGCCGCGCACCTGCGTGTCCAAAACCTTCTCCATCTGCCCGGCTTCGCGCTCGGCAAGGGTTTCCCCCACGCAGACGATCGGCTTGATGGACGCCGCGTGCGCCGCCAGGGCCTTCTTGGCAATGAGGGCGTCGCACTCCTTCTGATACTGGCGACGCTCCGAGTGGCCGAGAATAACGTAGCGCACTGAAAACTCTTTTAACATCCCGGCGGCGATCTCGCCGGTGTAAGCCCCGGATTTGTGCTCGCTCATGTTCTGTGCGCCCAATCGGATGTTGGAATGAAGGATCACCTTCGAAACCTCGCACAACGCGGTGTAGGGCGGGCAGACCACGATGTCCACCTCTTTGATGTTGGCCAGATCCAGCTTCAGGTCCTTGACCAGATCCAGCGCCTCGGCCACCGTCTTGTTCATCTTCCAGTTGCCGGCGATGATCAGTTTGCGTTCCTTTTCCATGGTATCTCGCTTCTGTTGAAATCTTGATTATTCGAGCGCCGTTCGCGTCAGGCGTTATCTCCCAAGGCCGCCACGCCGGGCAGAACTTTGCCTTCCAAAAACTCGAGACTCGCCCCGCCGCCGGTGCTCATAAAAGTAACCTGGTTGCCGAGCCCGGCCTTGTTCAGCGCTTTCACGCTGTCGCCGCCGCCGATGATGCTCTTGGCGCCGTTCGCCTTGGTCGCTTCGGCCACCGCCCGTGCGATGCCGAAGGTGCCTTCCGCAAAACGCGGGTCTTCAAAAATGCCCATGGGGCCGTTCCACAAAATCGTCTTGGCGCCGCGAATAACCTCGCTGAAGGTTTTGACGGTCGCCGGTCCAATATCCACGCCCTCTTCGGTGTCGGGAATGTTGGGCTCGCTGTGCGGATGATGGTTGGTCAAGTCGATGATCGGCTTGCCCTTCTTGTTCAACTTGTCGGTCTTCACCGGGGTGGCCACGATGTTGTCCGTGGGCAGGAGTAGTCGCACCCCGCGCGCCTTGGCTTTATCGAGAGCCATCTTGGCGACATCGGTTTTGTCCCGTTCCACCAGCGATTGCCCGACCTGGAAACCGAGCGCCAGCTTGAAAGTATAAGCCATGGCTCCGCCGATCAAAATCGTGTCGGCTTTTTCCAACAAACGGTCGATCACCTTGATCTTGTCCGAGACCTTGGCCCCGCCGAGAATGACCACGAAAGGCCGGGCGGGATTCTCCAACTCATCGCCCATGAACTTCAGCTCCCGCTCCATCAACAGCCCGGCCGCGCTCAGGCCACCGCGTTTGGTGACGACCCGGGCCACGCCTTCCGTGGAAGCGTGGGCGCGGTGAGCAGCGCCGAAAGCGTCGTTTACGTAGATATCCGCGAGGCGGGCCAATTTCTCGGCGAAAGCGGGGTCATTGGCTTCGTCCTCGTTGTAATAACGGACGTTTTCCAGCAAAAGCACGTCACCGGGCTGAAGCACGCCGACGGTTTGCTCCACTTTTTCGCCGATGCAATCATCCACGAACGCCACCGGGCGGGCGAGGAGATCCGCCAGCTTGGCGGCAACGGGACGCAAGGAAAGTGAGGGATCCCGCTGGCCTTTGGGCCGACCGAGATGGGCCATCAGGATGATCTTAGCTCCTTGATTGATAAGGAGTTCGATCGTGGGGAGGGTTTCTTTGATCCGGGTGTCATCATTGATGACCATTTGACCCGCTTTTTCCTCCATGGGGACGTTGAAATCGACGCGCATCAAAACGCGTTTCCCGCGGACATTCAGATCTTTAACTGTAAGCTTTGCCATAAAACGAAATAGGGGCGAGAGGATAGCCTAGTCAGCGAGTGAGTCAAAGCCAATTCGCGCAGGGTTTTCAGGCGCTTGGCGATTGGGTCGTTCCCTCATTGGTTACGGCCCGGCATTGATTTCCCCAACCTGCCCAAAGCATGTCCCTCGTGACCCAGCCTACCTGTGCCCATGGGAACCAAACTAAGGCCGAAAACCGGTTTGTCCAAGGATACAAGCCGTGAGGATCTGGGTGACCTGACGCAAGAAATGGTAGTCCAACGTCTCCGGTGTGTCGGTCGTCTGGTGATAATGCGGATTGCGGAATTCTGAGGTATCGGTCCACATCACCGCCGGAATGCCTTGATCCCAGAGAGGAACATGATCGCTGCGAGCCAAGACCGGGAGCACCCGTTCGGCACCGAGCGGAACCTCCAAGCCGATCACGCTGAATTCCGGCAGGTAAGCGCGCGCCTGGCCAAGGATATAATCCATTTGCTGGCCGGAAGCCTGGTTCGCCAGGAGGCCCAGAAAGTCTCCCCGTTCCGGCAGGTGGATGGGCAGGCCGGTCGGCAAACGCTGACTCCCCGGTGTGGAACTGGCGAAACCGACCATCTCAAGGATATGCGCCACGCGAACCCGGCAGCCGGTCCGCGAGAGGTGCGCGGCCAATTCCGCGCTGCCCAGCATGCCATCCTCCTCACAGTTGAAAGCGGCGAAACAGACCGGCGCGTCGGGCGCCACACGCGCGCAAACTTCCGCGCAGCCCAGCATTGCGGCGACGGCGCTGCCATTGTCGTCCGCCCCCGGCGTGCCGGGCACGCTGTCGTAATGCGCGCCGACCAGGATCACCTCGCGCGACCGAATGCGCGGCCAAGCCACCACATTGCGGAGCTTCCCTTGGAGCTCGACCTCGTAGTTCCACGCATTGAATTGCTCCGCGAGCCAGTTCGCGGTGGCGGCATTGGCTTCGGGTTGAGCGTGGAAATGGCGCGGCACGGAGATCTTTTCAACCCATTGTCGGAGCTGCTTTTCAGAAACCGCTTTCAAGGCGGAGCAAATTCGCGGCACGGTGGGGACGGGAGGCAAACTGGATGAATGGAGCAAGCGCATGGGTTACCGTCCGACTGTCGTGCAAGTTAACGTAAACGCGGTCGCCGGGCGAGGAGAATGTGCGGCCCGTTCATGCTCATATCATCGGTTCGGCGGCGGCATTCCATAGGCCTTCCGAAATTTCGTGTCGAAATCGCTGTCATTTGTATCGGCAGGATGAAACTTCCTGAAAACCGCCTCCACATCTCCCCCGTTGGTCCGGGCTTCATCGCGGGCCTTGTAAAATGCCTGTTCGTTCGTGAACTGTGCGTAAGTCCAAAATCCGTTCGTCAACACCTTGGCCGCTGTGGCCGGGTCGATGTGCAGCAGCGCAACGCGGGCGGAGTTGTAAAACGAGTTGGTGGTGCCGCGGACAGCCAAGGGCACGAGCGCGGGAACGGCCGACAGTGCATTCGTCCCAAATTGTCGGAGCTTGGAAGCAGCCAGGGTTTGAACGCGCCGGGATGGGTCGCTCAGGCATGTGATCAAAATGGGCACCGATATCTCAGGTTGATTCGTCGGCGTCAGTTCCCACATGGCATGCATTCGCACCACATCGTAACGGTTCGTAAACGCTTCCTTCACCAAAGCGGTCAGCTCCGGTTTCGGGGCAATTTCCAACAGAATCCCGAACGCTGCATGCTGTGAGGTTGGCGAGAGGTTTTGGTGATAAATGTCAATTAATGCCGGAATGGCATTCGTGGCGTCAGCACCCACCCACTTGAAGCCCTGCCAGGCGAGGCTGTTCTCGTTCTCAGCCAGGTTTGGCGAGGGAATGAAACGGGTTTTATTGGCCAGCGCCTGCCACTTGAGGGTGAAGGGTGAATTTGCCGCCCGCACCATCCGCAAGAGCGCGGGGAGGGCATTCGTCCCCATGTGGCGCACAGCTTCCTTGGCTGGTCCGGTGGCTTCGTCGCCTCCCTCTGACCACGCTATCGCCCCTTCCGTCAACCAGACGCTCAACTGCTTGCCATGATACTCCGGCTCATGCCGGTATTTCACATAATTGACAACGGCTACCGTCAGTGCGACTGCCAGCACCAGCAAAGGGGCGATGATGGTCAGGCGAATTTTCATGCGGATGCGGATTGGAAACATGCTAATAAGCAGCGTTGGCGGCCTCCAATGTCTCAAGCGGCGTTGAACATAAGCAGAGGATACACTTCGCGTTGGTTTCTTCAAACCTGAACGTTGCGGTTTGCGGGCGGCGATGGTGCTGACCTCGGGCGGCGAAACCGAAAGGGTGAACCGAACAAAGCAAGTTTCGCCCCGCTTACCGGGAAGAATTGTGGAAAATCAGATATAGCCGCCTCGCCAACTTTCGCTTAGAAAAGGGTGTAACCATTCAGAAAGTCGCGCGTCTTGATTGGTAGAGCCCATCAATAGTTGCAAGGGCGAGATGGGAAAGAGTAAACCGAATTAACCAGATATTATGATGAACCAGAACAAGTTGGGAATGTTGGCCGGATTGGCCTTGGGCACCGTGGTGGCCTTTGGCTCCATGGCCCAGGCACAGGATAAGCCGGAAGCCAAACCCGCCCATCCTCCGGTTGGCGCGGAAGGCCGTCGGCCCGGAATGCAGGATCGTCTCAGCAAAATTGCCGAGGAATTGAAGCTGACCGATGATCAAAAGCAGAAGTGGGAAGCAATCTTCAAGGACCAGGCCGAAAAGCCCAAGGGAAACCGCGCGGACAACGCTCTCTCGGGCGAGGCAAAGGCGGCCAAGGCCAAGGAGATCCGGGACTCGAGCGACGCCAAGATCAAAGCTCTCCTGACTCCTGAACAGCAGGAGAAGTGGAAAGCTTACCGCGAAAAGCTGCGCGAGAACGCCGGTCGCGGGCGCCCCGGTGGCCCGGCCAAAGCCGAAGCCAGCCCGGAGAAGCAATAATCTTCAGACTTTAGAGTTTGGTGTGTGTGTTTGGGAGGGGACGGTTCCGTAACCGTCCCCTTTTTGTTGTCTTGTCACGCCGCGGGTGCGCCGATAGGTTTCGCGGCTGAAACGTGGAATGATTTCGTCCCAAATACGCGCAGCCTTGGCGGCCGTTGACTGTGAAGTCGCCAGCGACAACCTGACCCGCCAGCTTTACGCCACCGACGCCTCGATCTACCAGATCGAACCGCTGGCGGTCGCCTTTCCGCGCAATGCCCGGCAAGCCGGCGCAGTCATTCACGCCGCCGCCGCCGCGGGTATCTCCATCACGCCTCGTGGCGCGGGCACCGGCCTCGTTGGTGGGGCGCTCGGCGAGGGGTTGGTCATTGATTTCTCGCGCCACAACCGGCAGATCACGGACCTGAACCTCGCCAACCGCACGGTGCGGGTTGGTGCCGGCGTGGTGCTGGACCAGCTCAACGCGTTCCTCAAACCGCACGGGTTCTGTTTTGGGCCGGACGTCGCCACCAGTTCTCGCGCGACGCTGGGGGGGATGATCGCCAACAATTCGTCCGGCTCGCATGTTCCTTTTTACGGCACCACGGCTGACCATGTTCGTGCGTTGGAAATCGTGCTGGCGGACGGGCGCATTGAACAGATCGGCGTCGGCCGGAACACCTTGCCGGCGCAACGCGAGCTGGCGGGAAGGCTGGTCGGTGAATCCGCCGGTGAGATTGCTTTGCGCTGTCCGCCCGGGTTGTTGAAGCGCTGGCCGGGCTATGGATTGGAAAGGTTTTTGCGCGAGCCGGACAATCTCAGCCATCTTTTTGCCGGGAGCGAGGGAACGCTGGCGGCGATTTTGTCGGCGGAGTTGAAAATCGTTCCACTACCCAAAGCCAAGGGTGTGGGGATGATCTTTTTTGCGTCGGTGGCGGAGGCGATGCAGGCCACGGTGGAGCTGCTCGATTTGAAACCGGCGGCGATCGAGCATGTTGACCGCGTGTTGTTCGACCAAACGAGGGGACAACTTGCCTTCAAGGCCGCGCGCGATTTGCTGGAATTGGACGCCAAGCCGTGTGAGGCGATTTTGGTGGTGGAATTTTTTGAGGAGAGCGTGAATGAGCGGCTGGCGGCGCTGACGCAAAAACGGCTGGGCCTGCGCACCACGATTCTAAAAAACAACGCCGAGATCGCGCTCGTGTGGGCGTTGCGCAAGGCGGGGCTCTCGCTCCTGACCGGTTGCAAAGGCAATGCGAAGCCGGTCACCTGCATCGAAGATACGGCAGTGAGGCCGGAGCAATTGCCCGCGTATGTGGCCGGTTTGCAATCGTTGCTGAAACCGCTCGGCTTGCACGGCTCCTTTTATGGTCATGCGGCTTCCGGGCTGCTGCACGTCCGACCGGTGATCGACATCCACACCGCCGAGGGTGTCAGAAAGATGCGCGCGTTGAGCGACGAGGTGTCGGCGCTGGTGCGCCAGTTCAAAGGGTCGCTGGCGGGTGAGCATGGGGTCGGCATCGCGCGCACGGAGTATGTGCCGGAGCATCTGGGAGCGGAATTGTTGCGGCTCACGCGGGAGATCAAGGCGTCGTTTGACCCGAAGAATTTGTTTAATCCCGGGAAAGTGATCCCAGACGGACGATTCAAGATTGATACGAATTTGCGGTTGAGCGAGGCGCATGAGTTGAAGCTGCCGTTTGAGCCGGTGCTGGCGTTTGCCGCCAAGGACGGCACGTTCATCGGCAACCTGGAGCAATGCAACGGCTGCGGGGGTTGCCGCAAGGATGCGCCGACAATGTGCCCCACGTTCGTCGCGACAGGCGAAGAAATCATGTCCACGCGCGGCCGCGCCAATGCCATCCGCGCCGCGCTGGAATTGCGCGGGGTTGAGGACGGTGATCCGTTGCGTGCTGAGGAACTGGATGCGGCGTTGAGCAATTGCCTGGCTTGCAAGGCTTGCACCACGGAGTGTCCGTCGAACGTGAATCTCGCGCTGCTGAAAGCGGAGCTGCTGCATGCGCGGCATCGGCGCGATGGTTTGCCATTGCGCGAGCGGTTGCTGAGCTCGGTGGATTTGCTGGGCAAGCTGGGTTGCATCATGCCATCGCTGGCCAATGCGAGTTTGCAATGGCCGTGGTTGCGGCGTTGGATGCAAACGACCCTGGGCATCGCCGCCCAGCGTCCGCTGCCGCCTTACGCTGAGGAGCGGTTTGATTATTGGTTCGCACGGCACGGCGCGAAACCAAACGCAACGCGCGGACGGGTTATTTTGTGGGACGACACGTTCGTGCGGTACCACGAGCCAAACATCGGCATCGCGGCGGTGAAGGTGCTGGAAGCGGCGGGCTTTGAAGTGCAACTGGCGAGGAATCGTCGCTGCTGCGGACGGCCGGCGTTCAGTCAGGGCAATCTGGGCGAGGCGGCGCGTTTAGGGCGTCACAACCTTGAGTTGCTCGGCGCGGAACAGGGCAACGCGCCGATTCTTTTCCTGGAACCGTCCTGTTACTCGATGTTTGCGGAGGATTATCGCGAGTTGAATTTGCCCGACGCCGAGCGGGTCGCGAAACGCTGCTTTCTCTTCGAGCAATTTATCGAGGATCTGTTGCAGCGCGAACCGGAGGCGCTGCAATTTAATCGCGAGCCCGGCATGATCGCCATCCACGCGCATTGCCACGCCAAGTCACTGACGAATCCCGCGTTCATGACCCGGCTGGCACAACGATTGCCCGGGCGCACGGTGACGTTGCTGGAAACGGGTTGCTGCGGCATGGCCGGTGCGTTCGGCGCGTTGGAAACCAAATACGATCTCTCCCTCAAGGTGGCCCAACCGCTCGTGGATAAAATCCAAAGCCAACCGGCGGGATCCATTCTCGTCGCGTCCGGCACCAGTTGCCGGCATCAAATTGAGCATCTCACCCCGGCACATCCCAAGCACATGGCGGA
>JAQGOT010000627.1 GCA_028293465.1 Pedosphaera sp.
ATGGAGAACTTGCCAAGGTTGCGCCGCCCTCGGACACCCACCCTCAGGTGCTTGAGCTTCGCGCATTAATCTGCGCCGATGCCCTTAAATGGGAGGAGTGCCTTATGGTCGATTCAACGCTCGTCGATATCGCACCGGAACGGCCCTTTGGATGGGTTCATCGGTCCTTTGCTCTCCACAAATTGAAACGCAATCAGGAGGCTTACGAGCTGCTTCGGCCGGCCCGAGACAGGTTCCCGGAGCATTGGCTCATCTGCTACAACCTGGCTTGCTACGCCTGCCAATTGGGAAGGAAACAAGAGGCATGCAGATGGATGGAAATGGCGTTTGGCATGGGCGGACCAAATGCGATCAAACAGATGGCGCTGGAAGATCCGGACCTAAAGGCGTTTTGGGCAGAGATACCAGGTTGTAATGTTGCCATCGACGGCCTCGGTTCCGTGCCGCTCGTGGAGGCCGGGCGAATGGAATGTCTCAAACGGGCTGACTAGCCGGTCTTCCTGAAGGGTGGCTGGGTGCCCTTGCTTTTGGACACTGCCTCGAAGGTTCCGCCAATGCAACTCTTGGACTCGTCGGGGAGACAGAGGTAGATTTTTCCGGGGAGCTTGCCGTTGATGGCGGTGCCGAATTCAAGCTTCATGGCATAGCCGTTGGTGTACTTCTCGAGTTTCGGGGTTGTCTGGCCGGCGTCCTTCCAAAACATCTGGATTTGAGGGGAACGTGAGGTATTGGTGGAGGAGACATGGAACGCCCGGCCCTCAAGAGTTTCTCCCGACTTCATGATGAGAAAAATGAGCACTCCACGGTCAGCTGGAGCCGCAGCGCCTTGCACGAGGGTTACCCGGCCGTCTTCGCAGGTCACGCTGTCCACTGTGAAATCGGCACCGTGGATTTTGCCGGTGGCGGGTTGGTGCGGTATTTGAACACTGCTCAAATCGAGGGTCCAGAGGGTATTCGTGGGCTTGGCCTCAACGCTCGATATGGCGGATGGCGCAGAGTTGGTGGCGGAGGCATTGGCCTGAAACTGTTTCAAGATGGTATTGAAGCCAATGATCCAAACGGCAGTAAGGCCGATGCCGAGCACGAGGAAGACATAGCCGAGAGCCAACCCCGCCTTGGCCAACGCCAGGCCTTTCAGAGAAGAGTCGCGCTGCATCTTCGCCTTGGCCATGTGTCCACAGATAATTCCCGGGATGCAGCCGACTCCAATCAACAGGCTGGAAAGGGAACACGCCAAGGAGGCGATGGCAAGGGCGGAGGTCCGCGGGGTGGAATGGACGGCGGCTGGGGAGCTGGTTCCGCCGGGAGCCCATTGAGTGGAGGATGGAGGTGCGGCATGGGCCCGCGCTTCTGAGGCGGCGTGGGATCGAGCTTGCGAGCCGGCGATGGAAAGGACGTGGGGAACTTGCGCGAGAACGGAGGCGGGTGCCGACGGCACGGTCAAGGTTTTTTGGCAGGCAGGACAGGCAACCTGCATGCCGGTGTTGCTTATGTCGCAGGCAATGCTTTGGCCGCAACTCGGGCAGGGAAATTTGAAATCACTCATGGAGACTTTTTGACTTCATTCACAGTCTGCCCAATGGCATGCCTTGGAAAGCTCTAATTGATGGGGGATTCACCGGGGGTTGCGGATCGGGTCTCTCACAATTGCCATCCTGGAGTGCCGGTGCGTGGGCGCGGGCTTGAGCCAGATGCGGTGCCCTTTACCCTTGCGCCTTCGCGCGGCCTCCTTATCTTAAGCACATGGAACTCGTGCTCATATTGTTGGTGGTGGGGTTCTTATTGCTGCTGGCGGAGACGTTGCTGCCGGGAATGATCGCTGGAATCATCGGCTTCGGCTGTGTCATTGCGGGCGTGGTTCAAGGCTATCTCGAGTTTGGGGCGCGAACCGGAAACTTGATCCTAATGGGTGTAACGCTCGCTTTGATAGTTGGTTTTTGCTTGTGGTTGAAATACTTTCCGGACAGTCACATGGCGAAGTTGTTCGTCTCCCGGCGGGTGGTGGGAGAAATCGGCACCCAGCGACCTGAGTTGTTGCACCGGACCGGGGTCGCATTAACACAATTGCGACCAGCGGGCACGGCCCTGATCAACGACCGACGGGTGGATGTGGTCACCGAAGGGCAGTTGATCGAGCGAGGTACGCCCCTGCAGGTGGTCGCGGTGGAAGGCATGCGAATCGTGGTGCGAGCGCTCTGAGCCAAATCGAATGGAAATCAGAAATTTATGAACCAAAACCTAATCCAACTTGCCGTAATACCAGATGTTGTCATGTACGCCCTCCTGGGCATTCTGCTGCTGATTGCCATGGTTGTCGGCATTCTGCTGCTCAACTTCGGCATGATCTACATCCGCGCTTTGACGTCGGGCGCGAAAGTGAAATTTTCCGAACTGCTGGCGCTGCGCCTGCGCGGCGTGCCGGTGGGATTGATCGTGGATAACCGCATCACGGCGGTGAAGTCAGGCATCAATCTCTCGATTGACGATCTTTCCACGCATTACATGGCCGGTGGCAGCGTGGAAATGGTGGTGCCCGCCCTCATCGCAGCGCGCAAAGCCGGGATTCACCTGGAATTTGATCGTGCCTGCGCCATTGACCTCGCCACCAAGGGGACCGGCAAGACCGTGCTCGAAGCGGTGAAGACCTCGGTTAATCCGAAGGTGATTGACTGCCCGGAGGCCAGTTCCGGCAAGACCACCATTGACGGTGTGGCCAAGGACGGCATCGTCATCAAAGCCA
>JAQGOT010000628.1 GCA_028293465.1 Pedosphaera sp.
CGTTTGACGGCGTAGCCGTATTGCACGGGCCAGGCTGGCTCCTCGTCCAGCGCATGCTGGGCTTTCAAGGCCCAATAAGGCTCCCGCATCAACTCGCGGCCCAGAAAAACCAGGTTCGCGTCGCCGCTGGTTATGATTTCGTTGGCGTACTGTGGTTCGGTGATCATCCCGACCGCCCCAGTCCTGATACCGGCTTCGTCGCGAATGCGCCGGGCGAAGGGCACCTGGTATCCCTTGCCTACCGGGATGCGAGCTGTGGGCAGGGTTCCACCTGAGGAGACATCGATCAGATCCACGCAGAGATCCTTGAGCCGCCTCGCCAACACGACGGATTCTTCAATGTCCCAGCCGCCCTCGGCCCAATCGGTGGCGGAAATGCGCACGAAAAGCGGCAACTCCTCGGGCACCAGGCTCCGCAACCGCCCAGCCACACGCAGCAGCAATCGCATCCGGTTCTCCAGGTTGCCGCCGTACTGGTCCGCGCGGTGGTTGCTCAGGGGCGAAAGAAATTCGTGCAGCAGGTATCCATGGGCGGAGTGGATTTCGATGACCTTGAAGCCGGCCGCCAGCGCCCGTTGCGCAGCAGCCTCGAAAGCAGCGACGATGCTGTCGATGCCCGCTTCGTCCAATGGCACAGGCACCGGGTCGCCTTCCTCGAACGGGATTGGGCTCGGGCCGACCACGGGCCAACCGCCTTCTTCAGGCGTCTTGAGGCTGTTCCCGCCTTTCCACGGAACATCGGAACTGGCCTTTCGTCCGGCATGAGCGAGTTGGATTCCGGCGACCGCACCCTGGCCATGGACGAACCTCACGATGCGCGCGAGCGGTTCGATATGCTCATCGTTCCAAATGCCCATGTCCGCCGGGGAAATGCGACCATCGCGCGTTACCGCCGTGGCCTCCACCATTGTCAGCGCGACCCCACCAACCGCCCGGCTGCCGAGGTGGACCAGATGCCAGTCATTGGCGAAGCCCTCATGGGAGGAATACTCACACAGAGGCGACATGGCGATGCGATTGCGAAAGGTCACCCCCCGGAGCGTTAAAGGACTGAGCAGGTCAATTTCGGGGACTTCCAGGTCGTGTTTGGTCTCAGCCCGACATCCGTGCGGAGCGTGGTTTTGAACAATATTGGTCGCGATAGTCATGCTATTTCTCCTTTTAACAAATATCCCAATTGGTATCAGAACCGGAGGGAATCACCTTCCTTAACATGGAAATTTACCATTGCTTTGGGGGAATGCGAGTTCATGTGGAAAAAGGAAGGTGCAAAAGCGGATCGGCGTCCAGAAATTCGGCGGAACATTTGTGAAGCTGCGTCTGCCTGAGGGGATGTGATTTCGACGGGCTTTACAGGGGCAGGGGATGGATTTCTATTTGTTTATGGGGATGAAGCTGTCGAGTGGGCGAACGGTGCGGTTGTTTGTCGCGTTGCCGGTGTCGGCGGCGGTGAAGGAGGAGTTGAGGTGTTTGCAAACGGAACTGCAGGAGCGGTTGCCGGGTGATTGGGTGCGTTGGACGCGGCCGGAGCAGTTACATTTGACGCTCCGGTTTTTGGGTGAGGTGGAGGCGGGGCGGGTGGAAAGCTTGATTGAGGCGGTGCGCGGGGTTTGCAATCGGTTTGCGCCGCTGCGTTTGCGCGCGGAGCGGATGGGGGTCTTCCCACATGCGCGGTCGCCGCGGGTGATCTGGGTTTCGGTCCATGATGAGCGGGGAGAGTTGCCGTTGCTGCAGTCGGCGGTGAGTGAAGCGGCGGGATCGTTTACCCGGCAGGAAGAGGACAAAGGTTTTATGGGGCATCTGACGATTGGAAGAGTGAAGAATATTAAATCGGGGGCGGCGCGAGTGCTGGCGGAGTCGGTGGAGGGTTTGAGGAATCGGGTTTTCGGTGAGTGGACGGTGGACCAGGTTGAGATCGTGCAGAGCGAGCTTGCCTCGGGAGGCAGCCGCTATTCGTGCGTGGCGTCGATTCCGCTTTTGGGGACGGCGTAAGGAAAAGGCTGAGGTTGGTTTGCCTCTATACACTGGGTGGAGAATTTGGTAACGTCGAACATTATGGCACTGGACGATATTTTATTGGAAACGGAAGAGAAGATGATGAAGACGGAGGAGGTGGTGCAGCACGAGTTCAGCGGCGTGCGCACGGGCAAAGCTTCACCGTCCCTGGTCGAAAATATTTTGGTGGAGGTTTATGGCTCGCAAATGCGGATTCGCGAACTCGCGGGCATCACGACGCCGGAACCGCGGATGTTGATGATCCAGCCGTGGGATGCGGGGACGGTGCATCCGATTGAGAAGGCGATCCAGAAGAGCAACCTGGGGCTCAACCCGATGGTGGACAAGAAAAACATCCGGATCGTGCTGCCGGAATTGAGCCAGGAACGGCGCATGGAATTCATCAAAGTAGTGAAGAAGATGTCGGAGGATGGGCGCGTGGCGATCCGGCACGTGCGGCGGGATGCCATGGAGAGCCTCAAGAAGGATGAGAAGGAGGGCGGTGTGACGGAAGATCAAGTGGAAGTGGCCGAGAAGGAAGTGCAGAAGTTAACGGACCAGTACATCGCGAAGATCGATGCCCATTTGGCAAACAAGGAAAAAGAAATTCTGACGGTCTGACGACCGGAGCGGTCAGCGGAGGACGGGACTGTTGGTGGATTCCTCGAAGCGGATGACAGTCTCGCCCACCTTGGCGTAGCCGAGTCGTTCGCGGGCGAGGCGTTCCACAGTCTTGGGATCGCGGTGGATGGCGTCAATGGAGGCGCGCAGGCGACGGGCGGTTTCTTCGTCTTTTTGAATCTGGGTGTCGAGCCGCAAAATTTCCTGGCGCATGTGCTCGTTTTGACGGATGAGGGGGAGATACCAGACGATGACGAGGCAGAACCCGGCCAGAAGCAACAGGCAAATGACCGCGCCAGTCAGCTTATTCCAGATGCCGATATCGACTTTCATCAAGAGGAGTTAAGCCGCAGACGGTTGGAAAGGAAAGGAGATAAATCGTGCTTTCAGGACAGGCTGGGGAACACTTGGTTGGCAAATGAACCAGAACCGCAGGTTGTGCCCGAGATGCATAATATAAGGGCTGCGCAATCCGAGGATCCCCCGCGAACACTGGTCGTCGCTTCAGGGGCGTGGGGTCTTTAGCTACGTGGAGGAAATCGGGCCGCAAGCTTAGGCTTTTCGAGTTGCGGGGAGCAACTGGAACACAAGGTAGTCATCGGCGACGGTATCATTTCAACGAAGCCAACCTGCCACGCGCAAATATCTGCCTGCGGGAGAGCGTGTTCTAAATGGCAGGATTTTCCGCCACGTATCTGGATTATCGCAACCCATTGACCATGCAGACGTCGGGAAAAGTCTTGGAGGAGGCAGTGAAACCGGAAACATGGCACAGATGGGGCGAGCAAGCCTGGCGCGTTGTGCTGGTGCTGGTTGTCGCCTGGCTGCTCACCCGGTTGGTGGGGTGGGCCATGGTGCGGCTGCGCCGTTACACGATCCGCGTGATGGATCGCCGCGGCGAAGGCGACAGCCTTGAGCTGGAGAAGCGCGCCAACACGCTTATTTCCGCCCTCAACAAAGCCGCAGACATGTTGATCTGGGTGGGGACGGTGGTGACTGCGCTCCGGGAGTTGAATTATCATGTCAAGCCGATTTTGGCCGGCTTGGGCGTTGCCGGCATCGCGGTGGGACTGGGAGCGCAGACCATCATCAAGGATTGGCTGGGGGGATTTTTTCTGCTGATTGAAGACCAGATCCGCATCGGCGATGCGGTGGTGATCAACGGCATGCCGACGCTGTCCGGCGTGGTGGAGTCGATCGGTCTCCGGACCACACTGCTGCGCGGAGCCGGCGCAGGAGCCCAGGCTTTCGTCGCGCCGCCCGCGTGCCCCGCGTTTGGGCCGATCACGCGTCTCGCATTCGCGCCGGATGCAACCGGAACGCGTCCGACACAACGGCGAGCGGAATCGTCACCACGCAAGCCGTTGAGGAGGGCGTGGAGGCAGGAACGGCATGGCCGCCAAGAGGGACGCTTGAAACTGTGTACGCACGGGAGCGGGCTGCTCATGGGTCTGGCGCGGATTTTGGGTTGTGGGTGCGCATCAGTTTTTGGGCCAACCCACGGTAGCTCAGTTTTGCGGCCACCAAACCGGCGGCCAGAATCCTCGGAAG
>JAQGOT010000651.1 GCA_028293465.1 Pedosphaera sp.
TGGACGTCAGCGGACGACCTGACCAAACCCTGACACTGGCCGGCGGCCAAACTCTGGCTGGCATCGGAATGATCAACGGTAGGTTGAGCGTGGCTGCGGGCGCGACTGTCTCCCCGGCAGGAACAAACACCACCCTCGGAATCACCGCGGGGGCGAACAGCACCGGCGCGATTTCGGCGACCGACGCGATCGTTCTAAATGGAACAACCACCATCAAGTTGAATGGCTCGGGCGCGAACGATGCGATCCAATCCTTAGGCGCGGGTATCACTTACGGTGGCACGTTAAATCTGGTAAACGTCAGCGGCGCGCCGATGACCGCGGGCGACACCTTCCAGATCTTCAACGCGACGAGCTTTTCCGGCTCGTTCGCCAGCCTGACCCCGGCCACACCGGGAGCCGGCCTGGCCTGGGACACGACGCAATTGAACACCGGCACATTGAGCGTGAAGGCGGCGGGCGCAGGTCCGGTGATCGGGAGTGTCAAGGTATCCGGGGGCAACCTGGTGTTGGGCGGTTCCAACGGCGTGGCCAATACCGGCTACTACGTTCTGACGAGCCCCAACGTCTCTGCTCCGCTGACCAACTGGACCGTGCTGGCGACCAATACCTTTGATGGCACCGGGGCGTTCAGTTTCACCAATGCCATCAGCCCCCTCAAGCCGCGTCAGTTCTACCTGATCAAGCTGCAATAAACATGAACGCGCTGCGGGCAGTGCATCGGCGGGTGTAGCACCTGCCAGGCGTAGGCAGTCAAAATAACCGCCGGACCGACGTATTGGTTCGGCGGTTTTTTGGTGGCCCGGCGAGGCTTCGCAGGTCTTATTGGAAGAATTGGAATGTTGTTGTGTCGTGAAAGCTAAAAAGCAAATCCTGGTTGAAATTCTAACAGTGTTGGTTTCATTGCTCCTGGCTACTCCGACCCGGGCAAATCCTTCGTTCCAGCAGGTTGGAAACACTCTGGTCATGTCCAATGCCAGCGTCAGGTTGGAATATGATTTGACCGCCGGCGCGACGGACTTTTATTGGAACAATTCCAAAAAAATTTCGGGGTTTTATGCCGGCGTGGTTTTTGATACGGGATACCTCAAAGGCATCAATTACAGCAGTTGGAGCTACGCGGTTCTGGGCAGCAATGAAGTTGTCATCACCGCCGTGGGCAGCGGTTTGCCGGTCATGAAGCAGTATTTCACGCTGGATCTGCCCGACAGTTTTCTCACCAGCGTGCAGGTGGTCGGGGTTAATTTGAAAGCAAACTGGATGGGGCCGGTGGTGGTTGACGCGGTCGGCGCGGTGGATCTGGGTGTAACCAATGACAACCGCGCCCTTTATGTCCCATTTGATAACGACCATTTTACGACTTACAACGCGATGCCGATGAACAGCTCAAGCACCAGCTACGAAGTGGGCGCGTTTTATGACAACACCACGCGCAACGGCTTGGTGGTCGGTTCAGTCACGCATGATACCTGGAAGAGCGGAATCTATTTCTACGGCACCGGTAACAAGTTGAATCAGATGAACGTGTTTGGCGGGGCGGCCTCGCCTTGGGACGTTTCGGCGCATGGATTCGTGGCGGGCAACACCCTTTCTTCACCGACGATGTTTGTTGGTTTCGGCATTGACTGGCGGACCACCATGGAAACGTTCGCCGCGGAAAATGCGAAATTCACCCCCAAACTCCCCTGGACCAACGGTGTGCCTTTTGGGTGGAACAGTTGGGGCGTCATCCAGGCAAGCATCAACTACACCGATGCCATTGCCGTCTCCGACTATTTCTATGCCAATCTGGAGGGCAACAATTTCGTGAACCATGGCACGGTTTATATCAACCTCGATTCATTTTGGGACAACATGAACGGCTCCCAGTTACAAAGTTTTGTCAACCACTGCCATACCTACGGACAGAAGGCCGGCATTTACCTCGGGCCGTTCGCCTGGTTTGGAAGTGCGGCGGGAGCGACGAACAGTTTTGTGGAGGGGACCGGCAATGTTTACCGCTACAGCGACATTTTACTCAAGGACGCGAATGGAAACTACGAATCCAATGATGGCGCGCTCGCCTTGGACCCCACCCATCCCGGCACCCAACAAAGAATGTATTATTATGTGAATCAATTCACCAACTATGGATTCGACTACGTCAAACTTGATTTCTTGTCCCACGGCGCGCTCGAGGGTGTGCATCATGACCCCAATGTGACAACTGGCATCCAGGCCTACAATCAAGGGATGCAGACCATCTTCAACCAGATCAATGGCCGAATGTTCATCAGCGAGTCCATCGCGCCGCTGTTCCCCTATCAGTATGCCCACAGCCGGCGGATTGCCTGTGACGCGCAGACCTCCCGCATCGGCGATACCCAATACACCATGAATTCCGTCTCCTATGGCTGGTGGCTTGACGGCCTGTACGAATTCAATGATCCCGATAGCATGGTGTTTGGAAACGGGGCCGATACAAATGAGAACCAAAGCCGGCTCATCAGCGGCGCCGTGACGGGAATATTTCTGGATGGCGACGATCTGACTTCGGCAACCGGTCGAAACGCGGCTCAGGCTTGTCTCACCAAGAGCGCAATCAACGCGGTGGCTCGCGTCGGAAAGACTTTCAGGCCGGTGGAAGGCAACCCGGGGAATGCGGCCGCCAACGTTTTTGTCCGGCAGGATGGCACAAACTGGTGTCTGGCCGTCTTCAATTACACCTCGAGTTCCAAAACGCAAGCTGTTGACCTGAGTCGGGCCGGCCTCCCGCCGGGAAGTTATCTGGCGACCAACTTATGGGACGGCACCACAATCGTCGCCACAGGATCTCTGCCCGTGAGCTTGAATGCCAGGCAATCAAAACTCTTCCGCCTGCTGCTCCGCCCGCCGGAGAACTTGCAGTGGAACACCAACAACACCGGCGTATGGGATGCCGGTGTTTCGTCCAATTGGCTTGATCGTGGCAGCCATAACCGGGGGGTCTTTTTCACAGGCGACCAAGTGTTGTTCGATGACACCCTGGGCGTGCCGACCGGTGTGACGGTCAATGGCACAGTGTCCCCCAGCCTGATCACGATCAATTCCAGTTCTAATAACTTCACCATTACCGGTGCGGGCAAGATAAGCGGGGCCGCCAGCCTGTTGAAATCGGGCAGCAGCACCCTGAAAATGCAAACCACCAACGATTTTACCGGGTCCTTAACGATCGATGGTGGAACCGTGCAGATGGATGAGCCGCTTTCGGGGACAGCCACTTCCTTGGGTGCCGCCAATGCCGCGCCAATTTATGTCACCAACGGCGCGACCTTGGCGGTGAACGCCACGGGTGGTTTCCCGGCGGGGAACACCGGTATCGGCCTCCGACCGGTGGTGATTTCCGGCACAGGGGTGGGTGGCAACGGTGCGTTGCGCAGCATCGGCAACGACCTTTATTATGGCTATGCGCAAGCCATCACGTTGGCCGGAA
Organism: Pedosphaera sp.; assembly: GCA_028293465.1. Classification (GTDB taxonomy): domain Bacteria; phylum Verrucomicrobiota; class Verrucomicrobiia; order Limisphaerales; family Pedosphaeraceae; genus JAQGOT01. The sequence continues at coordinate 3,452 of JAQGOT010000651.1, forward strand.
ACGCGACCATTGGTGGCGTCGGTCGGTGGGACTTGGGCGGCAATGGTTATCCGACCGTGATCAGCACCGGCGGCAGCAATTACAATCTGACGTGTCTCCAAGGAAATTACAGTGAATGGCACGAAGTCACACTCGATCGGAATCTGGGCAACATCGACTACATACTGGCGTCCGGCAACACTTGGGCCGTGTACGGCATGGGCGCAACCGGTTTCGGGAACCCCACCAACACAATCACCCTCCACCCGGGAGTGAACCTCACCATCTGGCACGAAGGTGCCGGTGGCGACAACGGCTATGCCAAAATCATCCACGTCGAAACCAACGCCCAATTCAGCTACCGTCCGGCAGGCGGCGCAGGCGATTATCACATCGACACTGTGTTGCAACTGGATGCTGGCGCGGGCTGGAATTTCTACAACGCCGACGGCGGGAATGGCGGCGGGACAACTGTGGGTGGCACCGTTACGCTATCTGGCCCGACCTATCTCTCGACCGGAAACAGTACGACCACCTTCACCAATCTTATCAGCGGGCCAGGTGGCTTCGTATGGCAGACCTACGACCATTCTGTCGTTTTCACTGCGGACAACACCTATGCGGGACCAACCATTCTATGCACTGGCCGCACTCTGGTTTTGACCGGGAACGGTGCCATTTCACATAGCTCCCTCATTTTCTTTGGCGGCAATGATTCCACCTCCGCGCACCTGGATGTCAGCGGTCGATTGGATCAAACCCTTACCTTGACCAGCGGCCAAACCTTGGCTGGCATTGGCCGGATCAATGGTGGATTGAGCGTAACTTCTGGAGCAATTCTTTCTCCTGGCGGGACCAACACCACCCTCGGAATCACGGCGGGAGCCAACCGCACCGGCCTGCTCACGGTTACGAACGACATCGCGCTCCATGGCACGACCGTCATCAAGCTGAACGGTTCCGGGACCAACGACGCCATCCAATCCACCGGCGCTGGCATCACCTACGGCGGCACGCTGAGTCTGGTCAACATCAGCGACTCCCCTCTCGTGGCGGGCGATACCTTCCAGATCTTCGGCGCGGTGGCGTATTCCGGCTCCTTCACCGATGTAACCCCGGCCACCCCCGGAACCGGTCTCACCTGGGACACAACGCAATTAAATAGCGGCAAATTGAGTGTGAAGCTGCGCGGCCCATCACCCATGATAGGGAGCGTCAAGTTGGCGGGCGGCAAGCTGGTGTTGAACGGGTCCAACGGGGCGCCCCTTGCCGGGTATTACGTCCTGACGACCACCAACCTCAATACTCCGTTGGTGAATTGGGTTGTACTGACAACCAATGCCTTCGATGGCGCAGGTGCCTTCACTTTCACCAATCTCATCAGCCCTCTCAAACCGCGCCAGTTCTACCTGATCCAGCCATACTAAGTCGGCTCGCAAAAACGCTGTCCCTTGGCGCGACCGACTGCTGCCTTCAACCGTGCTCACGACGTCACCTTGATTCAATTTATGCGAACGGTCTTATTTAAGACCACGCGATGGTTGCGAAATGTCCGGGGCTTGATAGTTTTGCCATGCATGGGATCGCAATCTGACGGCCAGCCGACAGCGTTGTGGTGTCATCGGCGCTTCCAGTTCGGCGGCCTGGCGAATTTGCATCCGGATTGGATAGTAACCAGCTCGACAATCCTCCGATCGTGGTCTTCCCCCACCGGGTGGTAATCTCGCCCGCAACAGCTGTTAGCCTCTGAGGGCTTGATGGCCTGCTGGTTGTACGTTCAATATTCTTCATCGAACAATGTTGCAAGGTATGCTTAGTTCGATCTGGCATTCCACTATTATGAAATTCTGATTCCTTCGTTGCGTTTTGCTGGTCGCATTTGTTTGCGCAACACCACGGCTCTTGGCGGAATCCTTTCGGCTTTCCTCGCTCGACCTGAAGCAGATGACCTGCGGTTGGAGTGGGCCAAAGCGTTTGAGCCAATTGTAAACGGACTGCCGCGAGCGCTGAAGGAGACGCTCACGGAGGGAATCGACCAACCCCCTGGCGAGCAGCCGCAAAGCCAGCAGACGTTGGTAGAGTTTGACATCCGGGGCCGCCTTGAGCGCCTGGCCCGGATGCCGGACGTCGTGCGCCTTCCAACCGCTGGTCGGCAAGCCTGTCTCCTTTTTCATCCACCAACTTCACGCAAGGCCTCCGCCTGTCAAAAAACTTTTGGCTACCCGCTTAGCCGGGTGAGTCGGCGTTACGGCAATCCGTCTGAAAGCTCGGCGGGATCATCGAATATTTTCCACAGGCTGGGTGGCAACGCCGCGAAGGCTTGCTGAAATCGTGCGGCATCCGGTCCCGCACCGGTGACGTCCCGGATGAGGATGCGGACCACCTGATCTGGATATTTCCGCGCAAGCGTGGCGTACGCTTCGGGATCTTGCTGGCCGGAATCGCCCACCAACACGAAGCGGCGACCTGGGAATTGTTTTAGCCACGGTTCGATGGTTCGTATTTTGTAATTTTTTGGAGAGGCGAAAAGGTTGAAGAAACTTCTGTCTTTTGCCCGAAACGGTTGCAGGTGCACGCTGCCCGCTGGAAACCCGTTGGAGCCGAGGAAGTCGGCGAGC
>JAQGOT010000654.1 GCA_028293465.1 Pedosphaera sp.
ATTCGGATGCGCCGCCAAGAGCATCTGGGGTTGTGGCTTGCCATCGGATTTGAACCGGTGCTGATTCAGCGGCATGCCCGCGGAATAATCAGGCCACCCATACCAAATTCCCGGCTTCACGCGCCACAACACATCCGGCGCGCCCCACACCGGCCGGCTCCCCCGTTCATCAAAACCGTTCTCGGATACGAACAACTGTCCGCTGGGGGAAAATGCGAGACCGAAAGGATTGCGAAAACCCCAGGCCACCAATTCCAGCGGCCCACCCTCGGTCCGCATGCGCATGATCGCACCGCTGCAAGGAAGGCTGCCGTGAATCACTTCTCCCGGGGTGGAAGCCGTGCCGAACGGAAGAAAAGCCCCGGTCACGACCCCGTTACGATCTCGGGCATCGAGCGGATTGGCCGACCGAAAATTTTGCCCACTCAGGACAATATCCTGCCCGGGAATATCGTGGAAGGCCGGAAACCGTTTGAGCCAGCCGAACTGCGCATTGTCCTCTCCCACGACGCCGGCATTGCTCGCCGTCCCTTGGCCGAAATAGAGCCAGCCATCAGGACCGATCACGGGGCCGTCAGAATGGTGATCCCCGAAGCTGGGCAGATTCGTGACCAGCGCGGTGATCGCACCATCGAGGGAAATCCGAAGTATCCGGCCCCCTTCCAACTCGCCGCCCTCGGCGATAAAGAACTTGCCCTGCTGGAAGGTGACACCCGTCCACGGTCCATTCCGCGTGCCGCTGGCAATAACTGTCGTGGCTCCACCCGGCTCAATCCTGAGCAGTCTGGGCGTCGTCCACACCTCGCCATAGGAATAGCCCGACTCGACCACATAAACCCGCCCGTCATCATCCAGGACAACTCCGGTCGGGAAGGTCAGACCTGTGGCCACCGGTGCAATGCGATAACCCGCGGGCAAGGCAACATCCGCAGGATTTATCTGGCGGGGCGGCGCAAACCGCGCCTGCCCACCTCCAGAGGAAGGCCTGAGATTATAACAGCCGCAGAGAACCACCACTCCGAAAATGGTCAGCAGGTAAGATCCCGGCTTGTTCATAAGCACCCCTTGACCGATTGAAAATAACCGGGCCTAAGAGCGTGTTTGGAAAGTCAGCAAAACACCCAAAAACCTCGCCGTTCGAGGCAAAAAATGCAGTTTTTGGGCTGAATTGAGCATTACCTCGCTCCGAAAATCGAATTTTGGGGACTTTCCAAACACGCTCTAAGCTGAAGCGACCTTGAAACAAGGTCGCTTCAGAATAATAATCGTCTGCCTTCAACTATTGGTTCGTGCCCCCGCTCGCGCCCGGTCTTCCGGTGGGAGAGAGCATCCCTCCGCCCGTTTGGAAATAGGGTTGCTTCCCGTAATACTGATAAACTTGGGCGGCAAACGCCGGGTCTGCGACGTTCGGCCAGTTATCATTGGTGAAATGCGGAGCGCCTTGCAGCTTGGACGAATCCACCCCTGTCACCAGCGTCTTCGCATCCGGCCCCTTGGTGATGACCATCGGCGGCAGTGGATAAACGGTGTTATTGCTTCCCAAGTCGCCAGCCGGGGATAGGATAACGTACAGCACCCGTCCGTTCGGCACATCCAAAGCGATGTCCTTGATCGTGCCCAGGTTCGTGTTGCTCGAGGTTTGCAGCTTTGTGCCGACCAGTTTACCGACGGGATGCACGTTGCCGAAGGTGTCCCGACTGGTGGGAGTGGGACCTCCTTCCCACCAGGGCTGCTGGCCGAAGTGCTGGTACACGCCGCGCACAAAGCTCACATTGCCCATCTCCGGAGCCTGGGTCGCGCTCCAACGCGGGGCATTGGTCAGGCTCATTTTATCATCCACCTTGACAATGAGATTCGTCCCGTTGGTTCCCAAACCAAATTGGTTTGGCGGTAAAACAACCTGGTTGCCCCCCGGCAAACCCGACACGTTGACAATGCCGTAAAGGATGCGTCCGGATTCCAGGTCAACCACAAAGTTGTTTATCTTGCCGATGGTTTGACCTTGGCTGTTCTGAATGTCCTTGCGCAGGATCTGGTTTGCCCGCTCAGCCGAGAGGGGTTGTTGAGACATGCCCGCGCCCGGCGACGTACTCGCCGCATTCGTGTTGGTCGTTTGCGCGCGCATGAGCGAGAACACCGGCATTAAGCTCATAGCCGCGACCGCTCCCCACACTATTGTCTTACTGGTTGTTTTCATAATCTTCCTTTCATTGCTGAACTTTTACTGGCGTTTCGCCTTGCCTTGACTGGTTTCCGGAAACTCGGCCGCGAACGCCGCGTTTCGTTTCCTGTCGTGCGTGTCGTCCCGTCGTCTGTCCGGGAAAAGCCGCGAACTGCCTTTGCCCGCGGAGGTCGGCCTCCGGACTGACTGGATTGACGCCCGGCCTCCTGCCGGCTGCGTCCCCAAATCCTTCCGGCCACACGATTCTGTCCCGCTCTTTGCAGCTCTACACTTTCAGATCGTTCATTGTCGGAGCCCCTGCCGGCAGCGCTTCGAGCGCCCCCAGATTTCAATGGTCTTCCGGGATGCAAAACGATCGTTCGCACGCGCGGATGGCCTTCACGATCACGGCTTGCGCCTGCGAGCAGTTGCTTCTCGAGTTCAAGATACCTCCCCTGATATTCCCAATCAGCGTCATGCGAGCCCAAGGGATCCGGACCTTCTGGACTACGGTGGTGGTGATTCAGCCCGCTCCCTTTTCCAGCACACCATGCTGTGTGCCATTCACGGCTTAAAGTTTCGACATTGGATACGATCATATTTGGAGGAACTTGAGCGACCAAAACGGTCTCACTACCCGCACAGCTCCGTTCGGTGATTGCAGCCGCTTAAACCCGACGGCATTAGCCGGGTCATGAGTGCGGCGCGGATTTTGGTTTGTGTAAACTTCACCCTGATTTGTAGGTAATTTAAGTCAGGGTTTCCTCCTTGCCATGGGGTCTTCTGCCCAAGCTCGGTTCAGGGGCATTTTACATCGGTTTTCCACCACGAGCGGAGCGGGTCGTTGACACCTTGGCTTCCTGTCAGTGTTGCTTCACCCGGGCTCCTGCGCTTAGGCCAATGTCCCGCACACCACATTGCTCGAGGATGTTCCTGGCTCGCTCCGCCGCGCCTGCGCTTTCGGTGTGCACTGAGATGAGAATGTTTCCCTCGTCAATTTTCCCCTCGTAACGCCGCGCCTCATATTCGGGAATGCTCCGCCCGAAAATCGCCCCGATCAATCCGCCCAAGGTCGCCCCCACCGCCGTACCCCCCAACGCCGCCATGATTGGTCCCGCCGCCACCAAGGGGCCCAACCCGGGGAGCGCCAGTGTCCCGATGCCTGCCAACCACCCAAGCACAGCGCCCGCCACACCCCCGAGGCAGACACCTACTATCGCTCCTTCTGGAGCCTTGCTGTGTTGTTCGTGACCGAAATCCCGGTTGCCGGTTTTGTCGGGCAGCAGTGCAGAAATATCATTATTGGAAAAGCCGGATGTTTTGAGCCGGCTCACAATTTCCGAAGCCTGCGTTTCACTGCTCGCGATACAAGATAAATTCTTTCCAGGCATAAACGTGGTTGACCGCATGGCCACCGGTCTGCCTGGAGGCGATACCGCAGCAGGAACTCTGGCCGACCATGGACCTGATTTTATTTAAAATAGCCGCGGTAAAAGGCTCCCGCCATGGGGGAAAATCCGAAACCAAGGGGGGCTTGTCCTTGACCAAACCGAGAGGCTTAAATCGGTTTTGTGCCGATGGTGGTTTCGATGATGCCCCTGGAGATGGTGTGTCGGGTCAGTAGGGCCGTCAGCCGGTATGACTTCGGTTTTTGCATGGGCGACTGGGATGGCCGATCTGATTGGTGGCAGGATTTGCGTCAGCCGGTTGGATTCTCTTCACCAGCGGTCATCCGCCTCTAGTTTGAACGGGATCCACACGCAAATTTTCGTTCCTTTGCCCGGAGCCGATTCCACACTAAACACGCCATTGGCCAGCCGCACCCTTTCCTGAATCCCGAGCAAACCGAGCCGCTTCTTGCTCGCGCTGGCAGTCTGTTGTTCCATCCGGAAGGACCGCCCGTTATCCTTTACTTCCATCCGGATGCCATTTTTGGATTGCCGGATGGTCAATCGCCCTTGCGACGCTTGCGCATGTTTGGCGATATTGGTCAGGCTCTCCTGCGCGACGCGATATAACACCGTTTTCTGCTCGATCTCCAACCGTTCCACCTCGGGCGTGGCGTCGAAGCAGACCCGCACCCCGGTCCGCTCCGAAAAACTTTTCACAAAGGAGCGCAGCGCGGGGATCAATCCCAAATCGTCGAGCATCGCCGGA
>JAQGOT010000656.1 GCA_028293465.1 Pedosphaera sp.
TTGGACTTCACCCATCACATGCTATGATTTTGATGCGCAGAAGGACACCTTCGCGAAGAGCATTCTCAATACGGACGTGGCATACCCAAGTTTCGAGAACGTGGTTTCGGAAGAGGTCGAAGTGCCCGGGCACGACGGCACAATGATTCAGCTTTCGATCATTCACCAGAAGGGGCTGCCGTTGGACGGATCAAACAGTTGCATCCTCGAAGGCTATGGTGCCTATGGAACCAGCATCTTCCCGCAGTTCTATATTTTCAATTCGGTGGCATCCCGGGGTGTGGTGAGGGCTTATGCGCATGTCAGGGGTGGCGGCGAAAAAGGCGAGGACTGGCACAAGGCAGGTTACAAAACCACCAAGCCCAACAGTTGGAAAGATTTCATTTCCTGCGCGGAATATCTGGTTAACAAGGGATATACTACTCCGCAGAAACTGGCGGCGATTGGCGGCAGCGCTGGTGGAATCCTGATCAGCCGTGCCATCGAGGAGCGCCCGGATTTATTTGCTGCCGCCGTTTGCAACGTCGGATGTGCAAACCAAATGCGATTTGAGTTCACCCCCGGCGGTCCGGCTAATATACCGGAATTTGGCACCGTAAAAGACCCCGTTGAGTGCCAGGCTCTCTTTGAGATGGATGGAGTCCAGCACGTCCAGAAAGGTGTGAAATATCCGGCAGTTATGGGTGTGGGTGGCTGGAATGATCCTCGGGTCCCAGTCTGGCAACCGGGCAAGTTCGTGGGGGCTTTGCAGGCGGCAACGGCCTCGGGAAAGCCCGTCCTGATGAAGGTGAACTATGATTCCGGCCACGGCACGGAGGAAAAGATTGTCACCTTTAAGGACCGTGCGGGCCAGATCGCATTCCTGCTGTGGCAGATCGGGCACAAAGACTTTCAACCTATGAAGTAGGCTGGGGGACTTGGATTTAACTGTCAAATTTCATGGTCGAACACCGAGAGTTAGACGTGGCCCGCGAGCCGGATACGGAGCTTTGACTTGGACCCGTCGTATTTCCCACAATAAAGGGTGGCTTGTGTACAACCATCATTCAATCCCGACACAAACGCTGGTTCGCCTCCGAAGCGCTTTTACCGGATTCGTCTCGGTCCCTGAGATTTAACTCAACGCTGGCTGGAGCTTGCGACCGTTATGCTCCGCGGGTTACTTAATCCGGATCTTCGACAGGTCCAGCTTCGGCTTGGGCCATGCCATATGCAGCTTTTTGAGTGCGTCAACGACGGTTGTGGCGATGACGTAATCCCGGAACCACTTGTGATCAGCGGGAACGACGTGCCAGGGCGCGTAGGGGGTGCTGCAACAATTGAGGGCATCCTCGTAGGCTTGTTGGAATTGCTTCCAATACGCGCGCATTTTGAGATCGTTGATGTCGAATTTCCAATGCTTGGTGGGATCTTCGAGTCGCGCCCGCAGTCGTTTCGCCTGTTCCTCCTTGCTGATGTGGAGGAAGAACTTCAGAACGATGACGTTGTTATCTGTCAGTATCTTTTCAAAAGCGTTGATCTGCCCGTAACGTAGCTGCCAGACGGATTTGGGCACCAGGTTCAAAACCCGGACGACGAGGACATCCTCGTACTGGGAGCGGTTGAACACACCGATGTTGCCGTAACGCGGAACCCGCTTGTGGATGCGCCAAAGAAAATCATGGGCCAGTTCTTCCGATGTGGGTGCCTTGAAATTGGCGGTTTCCACGCCGGCGGGGGTGACAAATTCAAGGACGCGCTTGCTGGCACCATCTTTGCCGCTGGTATCCATGCCTTGGAAGAGGAGGATCAGGGAACGGTTCCGGTCGGCGTACAGGAGTTGCTGGAGCTCGCCTATTTGCTGGGCGAGGGCGGTGGTTTTCTCCCGCGTCTTTTCCTTGTCCAGGCCCGCATCGTAGCCAGGATCGAAATCCCGCAGGCGGATCTTGGAAGTGATTTTGATGGGTTGTGCCATGGTGATGAGATCAATACCACAAGCGGGTGGAAAAAGCAGCTAGAATAACACCCATGCCATATAACACACCTCAGGGTCTGCCACAGCGCCACGGCTCCGCCACGGGAAAGAGTAAGTCTGCTGAAGCAGATCGTGCCGAAAACTCCGGCTAGCTCTCGATGACGTTAATCTCGACCGGCTCTACACTGACGCCGATCTTTTCCAGCCATTTGATGGCAGCTTTGATATCAGCGCGCTTGCCATCGAGTTCCAAGCTCACAATACCAATTTCATCGGTCACGCTGGCCTGACGAATGTTGGTGATGACGTCAAACTTCCGGGTGAGTTGCCAGATGAGCGGCTCCTTGATGAGCTTCGGGGGATACATCAGCCACAGCCGGGTTTGCTGCTGTCCGTTTGAAAGCCCTTTCCTGGCCGGGGCCGATTTCTTGGATTTGGGTGGCATGAGTTTAACCTCCAGCGATGGCGGGAATGATGCTGACTTCGTCGCCGTCCTTGAGCGGGGTCTGCTGGTTTTGGAGAAAGCGAATGTCTTCCTCGTTTACATAAACATTTACGAACCGGCGCACTTCGCCGTTCTCGTCCATCAACCGTTCCTTGATGCCGGGGTACCGGGACTGGAGTTCAACGATCGCCGCACCAATGGTGGCGGCATCGACCTCCACGACTTCCTCGTTGTTGGTCAGCTTGCGTAGCGGGGTCGGGATTCGTATTGTTTTAGCCATAACTATGCATTCACAGGGGACAGATTTTCAGCGGCCAGCAGGCTTTCAAACTCTCGCAAGCTGGGTTTAATTTCGCGCGGCTTACCCACACAATCGACTACCGCATCGAGGGTCTTTAGACCGTTGCCGGTAATACAGAGCACGGCGGAATCATTGGCCGGAATTTGGCCTGAGGCTATGAGTTTCTTGGCCACCCCGACGGTGACGCCGCCGGCGGTTTCGGCAAAAATCCCTTCGTACTCGGCCAGCAGCTTGATTCCTTCACGAATCTCGTCGTCGGTAACGTCCTCGGCCACGCCGCCGGTTTCCTTCATTGTCCGCAACGCATAAAAACCATCGGCTGGTGTGCCGATCGACAGCGATTTGGCAATGGTGTTCGGCTTCACCGGCTTGAAGAAATCCAGTCCCGCCTTCTGGGCGGTGGAGATGGGCGAGCAACCGGTGGCTTGGGCCCCGTGAATTTTGTAAGTGCTCTCGGAAGCCAGGCCGAGTTTGGTGAACTCCTGATAGCTCTTATGGATCTTCGTCAAAAGCGAGCCAGATGCCATGCACACCACGGTGTGCTTGGGGATGCGCCAATCCAACTGCTCGATGATCTCATAGCCCATGCTCTTGGATCCCTCGGCATAATACGGGCGCATATTGACGTTAACGAACGCCCAGCCGAATTTACCGGCGATCTCCGCACACAGCCGATTAACTTCGTCATAATGACCTTTAATGCCAATTACCTGCGCGCCATAAACCAGCGAGTTGACAATTTTGCCCTGCTCCAGGTCCGAAGGAATGAAGACATAAGCCTTCATGCCGGCGGCGGCAGCGTTGGCGGCGACAGAATTTGCCAGATTGCCCGTGGAAGCACACGCAACCGTCGTGAAGCCGAGTTCGCGCGCCCGACTCAATGCCACGCTCACCACGCGATCCTTGAAGGAGAGGGTGGGGTAATTGACCGTGTCGTTCTTAATCCAAAGGTCACGAATGCCCAGTCGTTTCGCGAGGCGATCGGCTTTGATCAGCGGGGTGAAACCGACCTTGAAGCCGACTGTGGGGTCACCGGCCACCGGGAGTAGTTCCCGGTAGCGCCACATATTCTGCGGGCGCGATTGAATGGCCGCCCGGGTGAGCGAGCGTTTGATGCGCTCATAGTCGTAAGCAACCTCCAGCGGACCGAAATCAAACTCGCAAACGTGGGTGGCGGTCAGCGGATATTCCCGGCCGCACTCGCGGCACTTAAGGGCCTTCATGAAACCATCGTTTTTATCCATAAACTTCCGATTCTCTTTCATTGGCGGGGAAAAAAATTCCCCTTCACACGGGAGGAGAAGAGGGGATACCACCTGCGCTCTTCTCATCTTTTCCCGAATCGCGTTCGATTCGAGCTGGAATTGGCACCTGGTCACTGGAGATCGCGCTCCAGCCGGTTGCCGTGGTTTCATCGGGCCAGTCCCTCGACCACTCGTCATGAGATTCGTTATATCAACGAATACGGATAGATTGATATATGGCGCGATTGATGTCAACAATTTTTCAAAGTTTGTTTCGGGACAGCTTGGGTCGCGGGGCGATTTTCCGCTTCCCTCCAGCGGCGCAGAGGTGGTCCAAAGCTCAAGGGACCGGCATCGGTTAACTATCACTCCGCAGAGCCGTCGAATGATTGGCGGACGGGTGATGTTTGATTCACATTTCGGATACGGAACCGATTTGAGTCCTTCCGCGGTGAGAGAAAATGCGATCTGGCCAGCCGGAGAAGAAATTAATGCTTGGCAAAATACCGCATGGCAGTGAAATGGTCGCTCGTAGGGAAACTCAATCCACCCGGTTCTGACCGTAGGCTTGGGTATAAACTTGCCGAATCGCGCCTACCAGTTCTGAAATCGGATTGCCCTTGGCGGCATAACCGGAAGCTCCCAGCCGCATGATCGATCTTACCTGTTCCTCATCATGTTGGAGGCCGGTGTAGATGATGATCGGGGTTTTA
>JAQGOT010000693.1 GCA_028293465.1 Pedosphaera sp.
GGTCAAGTCTATAATATACAGAAACTTAGCGGAGGACTTACAGGGGCTTATCCCCCCGGGCCTCGCAACCGACGGCTTGGGGGAGGTTCGTAAAGCCATCTGCCAGCAACCGCGACCGCAGCCCGCCTACGATCTCCCGCACCACCCCCGGACCCTCATAAACGAGCCCCGTGTAGATTTGAACCAAGGAAGCTCCCGCCGCAATCTTCTCCCAGGCATCGGCGGCGTTGAGGATTCCTCCCACGCCAATAATGGGCAATTTCCCGCCTGTTTGGCGATAAAGATGGCGAATGACCTCCGTGCTGCGCTTGGCCAGAGGGTGACCGCTCAACCCGCCCGCTTCGGCATAAACCCGTTGCAATTCAACCTGATCGGTCGTGGGGCGGACGATGGTGGTGTTGGTGGCGACAATGCCAGCGACTTGGCGCGGTTCGGTCAGTTCCAGAATTTCATCCAGCGCCGGGAACGAGAGATCGGGTGCTACCTTGACCAAGATCGGCTTAAGCGGCTGCGGGGTGGGGGACGACCGGCTCAGGGACAGGTTAACTTCCTGAAGCGCAGCCAGTATCTCGTTCAGCGCGGCCTTGTCCTGGAGTTGACGCAGGTTGGGGGTGTTAGGTGAACTGACGTTGACAACGAAGAAGTCGGCATGCGGCCACAGCACCCGGAGGGAACTGGCATAATCGGTTGCCGCCTCATCCAACGGGGTGATTTTGGACTTACCCAAGTTAATCCCCACGGGATGTTCCGGCCAGCGGCCCTGATTGCGCCACTCCGCCAACCGGCGGGCCAATGCTTCAGCACCGGAGTTATTGAAGCCCATGCGGTTGATGAGCGCTTGTTCGGCCACCGCGCGAAACATGCGTGGTGTCGGATTGCCCGGTTGCGCGTGCCAGGTGACGCCACCCAATTCAGAGAAACCAAAACCCATCGCGGCCCAAGCTGGAACCGCCTCCGCCTTTTTATCCATGCCGGCCGCCAAACCAACGGGATTGGGGAACTTGAGGCCGAACAATTCCACCGGCAACGGTGCCGGTTGGTAGAATGAGGCGAGCGCGGAACACGCGAGGGGATGGCGGCTGGCCCAGGCGAGCCGCTGCAACGTCAAATTGTGAATCTTCTCCGATTCCTGCCGGAAGAGCAGGGGACGGAGGAAGGTGCGATAGGCCCAAGTCACGGCGACAATTTATCTGAACCGGTCAGAACAAGGCGAGATTTGTCTGTGCCGAGTTCAGGCAGTCGGCACCGCTTTCAACGTCTCCGGGAGCTGATGCGAGACGCCGTTCACATGCGCAACCGGCTTCGCTCCCTGCGCAATCCCATCCAGCAGATTACGGTACGTGGCCAGGGCCAGCAGCGGCCAGCTATTCCGGTACATGTCGTACTTCAAATAAAAGACCTTCGGGAAACCCGTGCCGGTGGTTTCAAGCTCGGTCCAGGACCCGTCCGGGTTCTGGTTTTGGATCAGGTATTGAATGCCGCGCTGGATGCTCGGGCGGTGCGGATCATCGAAGGCGCACAAACCCATCACCGCCCAAGCGGTCTGGGAAGCAGTGCTCGGCCCCTGCCCCTTGAAAACCGGATCATCGTAAGTATTGCAACGCTCGCCCCAACCACCATCTTCGTGTTGCACACTCTCGAGCCAATCGCGGCCCCGCAGCAGCCATGTTTGGTCCATGTTGACGCCCAGCGCGCGCATGCCGCGCAGCACCTGCCAGGTGCCGTAAATAAAATTGACTCCCCAGCGGCCATACCAGGAGCCGTCCTCCTCCTGCTCATCCTTAAGGAACTGAATCGCCTTCTTCACCTGCGGATGGTCCACGTGATAACCCTCGTAACCTGCCAATTCCAAGATGCGCGCCGTGATATCCGCGCATTCGGGATCCAGCATCGCGTTGTGGTCCGCGAACGGGACCTTCTCCAAAATACCCTTCGTGCAATCTTTGTCGAAGGCCGCCCAGCCCCCGTCCTTGCATTGGAACGCCATCATCCACTTCATGCCGCGGTGGAAACATTCGTCCCGGCGTGACAAATTATCCGTCGGGATCTTGCGCAACGCGAGCAGCACCATGGCGGTGTCGTCCACGTCCGGGTTCCATTTATTTTCAAATTCAAACACCCAGCCGCTCGGTTCCACGTCCACCGGATTTTTATAATACCAATCGCCGCGGAAACGGATTTCCTTCTCCATCAGCCAATCCGCGCACTTTTTCATCGCCGGATGCTCCGCGGGGACGCCGGATTCGCGCAGGCAAATGGCCACAATCGCCGTATCCCAAACTGGCGACAGGCAGGGCTCAATCCGCACTGTATCCTCGGTTTCGTGTTCGAGTGCCTTCAACTCCCGCTCGGCGCGTAAAACTTGCGGATGGTCATCGGCATAACCCAGCGCCTTGAGGGCGATGAGGCAGTTGAGCATGGCCGGAAAGATGGCGGCCAAGCCATTTGATCCCTCAAGGCGTTCGAGCATCCACTCCTCGCATTTTCTCAAGGCGCGGCGGCGGAAAGGGTGAATCCCCGCCTGCACCCACAATTCTGCAAACTTGTGGAGCCGGTCGAGCCAGAGGAAAAAGTTGCGCCAGGTGATGCGCTCGGGATCAGGCGGCAGCGCCAGATCCCGTTCGTGATAGCCGGCCGGATAAAGTTCTTCCAGCGTGACGGGCGTCTGGAGCGGACGGGTCGGCTTGAAGTGGTTGATGATTGCGAGCGGCACGAGCATGGAGCGGCTCCAGGAACTCATCTCGTAAAAATTGACGTGAAACCATTTCCCGATCAGGATCACCTCGCAGGGGATGGTCGGCACGTACTTCCAGGAAAACAACCCAAGCATCGCCAGATAAAGCTTGGAGAACGTGTTCATCCGCGGCACCCCGCCGAGGCTCAGGGCCATGGCCCGTGCGCGCAACATGCGATGATCCGTCGCCGGCACCCCGGCGAGCTTCAGGGCGAGATACGCCTTGATGGTTGCATTAACCTCCGACGGCCCCCCGTAATAAATGTTCCAACCCCCGTCGGGGAGTTGCATGGAGAAGATGTGATTGACCGCCTTGCGCTGCCATTCCTTGTCCACCTTCCCGTTCCAATGGTGGTAGGCGATGGTGTCCGAAACGATGGTCGAATCAACGATGAGCTCACCAACCCAATAGCCTTCGGGCTTCTGCTCGCGGAGTAGATAGTCTTGCGACCGCTGGATGGCGGTCTCCAGATCTATCCGCGGCCGAAATCCGAAGTCTTGTTGTAACGGTTTGGCTTCTGAAAGCCTGTCCTGGGACGACGTAACTGACACGCCGGATACTGTGCGAACAGGTACGCGGGCTGTAAAGTTTTTTATCACTCCGTTAAAATTCACCGCTGGCTTAAGACCCGGGAGAAACCCTTGCCCACCCCTCCAGTAAAATAACTTTGAACTTTGAATTTGCAACCTCCGGCTGCTAAACTGTCCCATGGTTTTGGAATTCAGCAAGATGAACGGTGCGGGTAATGACTTTGTCCTTGTAGATAATCGGACGCAAAAAGTCAAGTTAAACCCGGACCAGATCGTCCGTCTCTGTCATCGCCAACGGGGCGTTGGGGCGGATGGTTTGATGCTTTTGATCCCCTCGGTGTCAGGCAAGGCGGATTGGGCCTGGGACTTTTTCAACAGCGATGGCAGTGTCGCCGAAATGTGCGGCAATGGCGCACGCTGCTTCGCCCGGTTCATCCAGAAGTTGACCGGCGTCCAGCGCGACCTCACTTTTGAAACCGGCGCCGGGATCATCAGCGCCAGCTTCCAAGGCGAGCGCGTGACCGTGAGTTTGACCAAACCGAAGGACTTGCGATTGAACGACGCCGTGGCGCTTTCCAGCGGGAAACAGACCATTCACTCGCTTAACACCGGCGTGCCTCACGCGGTCATGTTCGTCCCCGATGCCGACCAGGCCATGGTTTTGCAGTGGGGGCAGGAAATCCGGCGGCACGCGCACTTTGCGCCGAGGGGAACCAACGTTAATTTCGTTCAACGGTTGGGCACCGGCGGCATTCGCGTGCGCACCTACGAACGCGGTGTGGAGGGGGAAACCTTGGCTTGTGGCACCGGCGTGACCGCCTCGGCGCTGATTGCCGCGAGCCTGCATCAATTTCCATCACCGGTGAAGGTTCAGGTCCAAGGCGGCGATATGTTGGAGGTCAGTTTTCAGCGGAACAATGGGGACTTCGCCGATGTCCGCCTGACCGGTCCCGCAGATTTTGTGTTTGAAGGGAAG
>JAQGOT010000697.1 GCA_028293465.1 Pedosphaera sp.
CAACCCATCCCCATGGCCGCGGCCTCCCCACCAACCCAGCTTGTGCCGGTCTCCGGACACCCCGTAAATCGCCGCCGCCCGGAACTGCGAACCGAGCTGAAAATGGTAAACGCATAGGATTCATTGGTTTCCCACTTAGTTCAGCCGTGCTTTGTATAAATGCCAATCGAGCTGTGCCCAGACGAAGCCGCCGCCAGTCTGAATTTTGTCAACCGTACCGCATTTGATATAAGAGAACTTCAGCATTTTGTCCCGGCCTGGATCGACGAGAGCAACGTAACCCATCCCGCCAACCCAAAGATTTGCGCCATCCACGGAAAGCGTCGTCACTCGCTCCTTTGGAAGCCCCTCGACCGCCGGGAACCTGCGCCACTCTCCGTCCTTGGAGGTTGGTGTGCTGATGCCGAGCCCGGTTTCAAAGCGTCTGTTGACCAAGAAACTCCCGACGAAAAGCCTCCCATGGTCTTCAAGCAGGCAGCTATCGCCTGAAAGGTTCTGCACAGGCTCCCAAATATCTTCATGGCTTCGATAGCGCATGACACCTTCGCGCCTGGCCGTAACCCAAACTTCCCCGTCCCTTGGCACGGCCAACGAAACCACCGGACTGCGCGAGACTTTGCCGCCCGCCTTTTGGCTATCCGCCAGCGAGACCGCGAAAGAAGTCACCCGGCGGGAGGGCAATTCGAGCCTGCCGAGTCCACCGCTGGATCGCTCGCCATAACCAATCCAGAGCACATTACCGCTGAGTTCCAATGACGAGATATGGTCCATCAACAAGCCGTCTTTTTCAGTCAGCAAATGGCATTGCTGGCTGGTCTTGTCATATTCGATCAAGCCAGCCCCACCGGTGGCAATCCAGATGTTGGATGAACCAAGGCAAACCGTGGTAATCGGTATGGAAGCGTTGACCGGCAGATTGATCACCAGGTTGGTTCTCAAATCGAAGTCCAAGGCCAGCAAGCGGCCGGTATTGGCAATCCAAAGGCCATCGGCAGCGGCGGCGAAGGTGCCGAATTTGGTCAGCCACATGGTCCCTCCGCCGTTGCCGCAAAAGCAAATGCCGGTGTTCTCCAGATCAAACTCACGCGGATCGTGCACCTCGGGCAGCCCGAGTTGTCTTCGACAATAATTGGCTGCTTTGCTTGTGCGCACAACGGTGGGTCCTCTGCCCCAAGGGCCGCTGCTGAATATTGGGACCGGTTGGTTTGACCAACTTTCAAAGACCTGTAAGGCCTCCTTCCACCTTTGCGCGGCCTCATATGTAAAAGCCAGCGACATTCGGTCTTCATCCTCCGGCCTGAAATCCACTGCTCCGCCATCATCCTCAGCAAACCGGATCTTGGCTTCGAGGATTTTGAGGCGGAGCCCGTAGGCTTTGTGCTCCAGACTCCAGTCAGACACGGTGTTACCAATATGGTTCCAAAGTGGATTTATCTTTCGCTGCAATTGCTTCGGATGCTCCACGCACCAATCCAGGGCTTTCTCGAATTCCGCGACGACCGGGGCATTGGTATCCTCCTGGTACGTCACTAGGGTGGCCAGCAGATAGGGAATGGAATTCGACGCGGCCGCTTTCATTCGGGGAAGCAACTCACCCAACCGCTGGACGGCAGCAGCGCGATTCGTGCCGTACCTGTTCACGAAGTCGTCCATGCCCATCGCGGAGGAATACCATTCACCTTTGTCAAACCGTTGCAGTATTTCGAGGAGATGCTCTTCGGCCAGGGTTTGAGATTCCGAACCTTGGCCGCTTTGGATCACTGCGTCCCGCCGCGCCTCCGCCGCCCCGGTCCGAAAGAATACCGTGGCGGCAGGGTTGGTGCTTTGTACCAGAGCCTTGTTCCACCACCTTTCCCTTTCCTCGCCGGCCCCCCGGCTCGGAAACGAGTCGGCCAGCGCCGTTTTTGCCACCCACAGCCAATGATCTTTGCCTCCCTCCTCAATTACCTGGCGGTAATACTCGCGGGCTTCATCAACCCGGTTGTTCGGGCTGCGGCGGAAGCACCAAGCCAAGCTCACCTTTGCCTCCCGATTAGTTGGATCAAGCAACAATACCGTCTCAAAAGCCCGGGTGGCCTCCTGGACATTGCGCTCTATGACAGCCCTCGAATGCTCATCTGTGAATTCGGTATAAGCTTCGGAAGCACCGAGCAGGGCGAACGGGCGCCGCGAACCGGCCAATTCCGCGCCAGCCTGCAGCTGGAAGCGAACCTCGCTCATTTTGGTCGGCACCAGGAACGCGGTTTTGCTACGTAGCGCCGCATCAATTTCGCTCTTTACCTTTTTGAATAAAACCTCGCCAGAGGGTTCACGAATCATGATATTCGTGCCGTGACCGAAGATTCGGTGCAACCGAAGCTCCACCTCCACTTCAAAGCCTGATCGCTCGTAAGATTGATAATCGCCGTCCACCAGCCAGAAGGCGGGTTGGAGTCGCGGCACCGGATTTGTGCCGGCATCCTCCGTCAGACCCGCCAGATCCAGCCGGACTTCGTTCAGCAACGTGTCCATATATTCCCGTTCCAGCAGGGTGACCTCAGAGGCCTGGTACGTGCTCAACAAGCGCGCGCGCAATTGCGAGGGGAGGTCCGCCTGGCGGCTATTGACACTCAAGTCCCGGAAGGTGCCAATGGCCAGATACTCACGCGGCTTGAGGCTTACCCCGCCCTCCCGGCATTGACGCACAAAATCACCCAAGCGCGCCGCCAACTCCGGGGTCATACGTTCGAAAGGAAACACCGCCACATCGCGCATTATCCCGGTCCGCGCTTCGACCAACCGGGCGACGATGGCGTTGCTGCCGCCCGCCGTGCCGATGGTGCCCAACAAAAACCAGTCGGCTCGCAAAAGTTTTCCGACACGAACCGCATCTTTGGCCCGCACCAACCCGGACAGGCTCAACTCCGCCTCGTGCAGCACGGTGTCCAAGGCCTGTCGCTCCACTAAATCCAACCCGGGAACGGAAGTCAGTTTGGCAATCACCAAATCGCCGAGTTGACGGTTCTGTGTGTCGTCAGGCAGACCGAGGCTGCCGATGGCCAAACGAATCTGACTGGACGGATCAAGCGCGGCGGGGATTGCAAGCGGAGGTTGCTCCACGTCCCGTCGATAATCAGATGCCGAAAAGGCGGGCAGCTTGGCAGTGGAAGCTGCATAATAATTGGCAAACCACAGAACACAGAGTCCAACAAACAAAAGGATGCCAACAAGGGCAAAAAAACGGGGTTTCATCTCGCGGTGGACCTTGCTCTTATTGGGTTAATTTGGGCAAGATGCGTTCGGCGATTTCGTCCGCCGCATTTTGGAGAGCGGTTTTGGCGGCGATCTGCTCGGCGATATCCACGGCCACGCTGGTCTGACTGTCCACTGCCAGGATTTTGCCGCTGCTCCGCTCGCGGGCTTTTAGTTCAATGCGCGACCGGCAGGAGATCAAGTTGCCCTTGCGCAGACCGTAGGCGCTGAAGGCTTCGCCGGTTATTTCGATGTCCGGCTTGTCGTTGGATTTATCGTCCACCACCGTAAAACCCGCCATTTGCAGAATGGCGGAGAGTTCAGTTTGCGCGGCGGGATCGATGACCATGGCGCCGAAATGGCGTTCCTCCAGCTTCACGGAAACCGATGGACGCTTGCCCTCTTTCAAGGACTTGACGATTCGCTCGATCCTTTGTTCGCGGCTTTCCACTTTGGCCACCAGGGTTTCGCCTTTCAGCAAGATGATTTTTGCGATCCTCTTGGCGAGGTCAGCGGAAAGATCGGAAAGGGAGGCGGAGGACGCCGGGCCCTTGACAATGTCTCCGTAAACGCGGCTGGTTTCGGTGCCGATCACCTTGGCGACGATGAGAAGTTCCTTGTCAGCGCGAAAAACCCGGCCGGTAACGAGGACCTTGGCTCCGGTGAGATGGCCGACCTTGGCGGCAGTATCGGGGGAGATGGTTCCGGACAGGCCCAACTCTTGTTCACCAAGAATTTTCTCCAATTCAGCACGTTCCACAGTGATGAGCTGCGGTTCGGCGGAGAGATTGGCATTGACGAGAGCTGAGACCTTCGGCCCCAGGTCCCGGACATTCTCATCCTTGGAATCAAAATCAAAAATGGCGATCGTGAAGGCTTCATCGCCCGCAAAGGAGTGGGCGGCGATTAGCGCCAGCAGGGTCATCAGTGCGAGTCGGTAGAACGTTTTCATAGTGGGTTCATGGTTGGGAAGTAGAGAGCGAAAGCAAGTCCGGTCTGGACGCGAGTTGGGCCGACCGGATGAGATTGAGTTGGGCACGGGGATCTTCTGCCAGGTTGGAAACAACGCGGGGCCGCACCACCGTGACCGTTCCGCTGCCAAACCGGACCGGATAAACGGCCGGCTCCGGGGCCGGGTCCGACGTCGATTCCGGCTTGATCCATACCACAGCGACGCCGGCATGAGCCAAGTCGGCCACCCCTTTACCCACCCATTCCGAATCGGAATTACCCGCGGGAAACGGTCCGATAATGGCCAGCCGCCCGGCAAAATGGAGAACGTTTTCCTTTGGCAGGTCTTCAAATTCCACGTCCGCTGCGAGCAGCAGTGGTTTGATTTGATTTTGCGGATCGAATACTCCCAGGGGTTTTCGGCCTGTCAATGGCCTCAACCCTTCGAGCAAATTGGTGGGATAAATATTGACGTCACTGAGACCAAGGACGCGGTTGGTTGCATCCAACCATTGGATGAGGAACCGGGTCTTCGCCTTGACGAGGGGAAATTCAATGGTTGCAGATTCGATGATCGTCTGGTGCGGCAATATTTGCAATCGCTTCATGGCTATTTGCCCGACCGAAGCCGCCGTCGCCGAACTAGCCTGGTAAAGCTGCGCGTGAATGTCCGCTGCTGCGATTTGGTCAGAGTCGTTGCGCCATCTGACCGTGAACTTGCGTGGTCCGCCGCCGAACACGCCGGGCGGTTCGCTGTCCGGCAACAATAGGAGTTGCGGGCGGGCCTCGTTCGGCCACCCCGCCGCCAACCCCAATAGCATCCAAAGGATCCAAGTTTTCATGTCAGACCAGCATCACAATCGACAGGCCCATATCCCTTGGTTGAATGAGGAGCATTTCTCACGGGTGGATTGTGCGTGGCGTACCGTTCGTAAAGCTTGCGGGATTCTGCCAGTAATACTCCAATGCGCCCTTGAACATTTGCCGGGGGGAGGGGAAGCCGCTATCCGGCCCTTTCATTTGTTCGATTCGAGGCTGGCTCGGCGCTTCGCGTGGGCGAAGATGCATTCTAATTTGCTGCTCAAGGTACGAGGTCAGTTCCCCCAAATCCACCTTGCGATCACGATTGTCATCCGGAAACTCCGTTGAAAATGGGCCCATGGGCCGCATGCTCGCGCCAAAAATGATGTCATGCAATGCGGTAAATTCGGTATGATCAAGGGTTCCGTCGTGGTTGTCGTCAAAGCGTTGCAACAGTCGCGCGGCGAGCGAAAGTTGCGCGGTATCGATGGCGGTTTGTTCACTGACGTCCAGGATCTTGTCCTCGTTCACGTCAAAATAAATGAGTTCCTCCGCGTCCAAAATGCCATTGTAGTTCGCGTCAAACTTCTCCAATTGGGCTTCGATGAAAGCCGGATCCGCCAACGCCGCTGCTTTTTCCTCCGGCTCGAGAGTGCCGTTGTGGTTGCGATCATATTTTGCGACGAGGGCCTGCCAGGCATTTTTCACAGCGGCAGCCTCGGCAACCATGCGAGCAGTTTGTATTTCTCTTTGCGCCGCAAAGGCCGGTTCTATTTCGGAAATAGGGATCGTCCAAACGCCCATCTGGCAGCCAATCTGCGCGTCTTGAGTCATGTTCATCAGGGGCCTTTCCATCCCCAGGCAAAGCAGGTTGGTGGTGAACACCATCCATGACGGCGGCAGCGTGGAAAACCCTCCTTGAGCAGGAGAATTGATACCACGAAGGGGCGGACAGTCGGCGGCAGATTCAAATTTTATGAACAGAGCCTGCGGTGAGGGAAAGCCCTGGGAAAAACAGTCCAATTTGGCGTGGTAGCCGTCCTTGGCCAGAAATTCTTCTTTCACCACCGTCTGTTGCGCGTCGGCTATCCGCCGGGTTTCGGCATGGTCGGTCAGGCAATACAGATTGGATCCGTGCACGGCGGCAGCGGTACGCTCCAGCGACAGATCTTTAGGAAACGGCCACAACGCTTTGGCGGAAGACGCGGGCTTGGTGACCGGGGTGGAGAAAGTGACATTTCGCGCCAGCTGAGCTGCAACAAAGCACAGTTCGGGCTCGCCTCGATTCTGGAGCCGCCATGTGAGTGCGGCTGCCCGATCATAGCGCCCCTCGGTGCGAAACAACACACCCGCATCGAACACCTGGGGCTGTGGGGAGGATGAACCGGCGAAATCCTCGCGCCAGTCCTCGTGCACCCATGAATAAGTCTTGTCCCTGAGATTGACTTGCAGCGAATGATTCGGGCCGGCAAACAGCGTTGGGGTGCCCAGGTTGTCCAGCTTGTCGAGTGCGGAGGTGGCAGGATTTCGTCGCAGACTGGCCAGGATGCGGGTGGTTTTTCCATCCGCGGCAACCTCAAGAAGCATGTTCCGGTTGGACGCGTAAAGATGGCCTTCGATTCCAAAAAGCTCGAAGTTATCCTGCTCGGGAAGCTCCAGGGTTTGCCACCGGCGTTTCGCGAAATCGAACCTGCAGATCTGCCCGGCATTGCAGGTGAATAATTCGCCGCCGACAAGCGCGCTGCGATGATAATAGAGGTTTTCCCCGCCAGTGGTTCTCTCGGGACAGTCAATCACCTCCCAGTGTCCGGTGCCGGGATCAAGAATGGCGATGGCTGAAAGAGTCGGGTTGCGCGTTCCCCTCCATGCGCCGTCCTTGTCATACGAGTAGATTGGCACCGAATATTTCAGGTCTAGCAATAGCCTCCCTTCCTGCCAATGGTGGGCGATGATTTGAATTTGAGAAATGCGGTTGCCGCCAAGGCTGTCCAAAGGGATGGCCAAAAAGGTCTTGGCGGACAAAATGTTCGTCACAGGATCCGGGGAGGGTGCGAGCTTTGGGAGAGATGTTTTCACCGGGTTCAGCGGCACCCGCGTCGGGCTTCCGCCTTGGTTTGTCTGGTTGGCCAGCTTCGGAGCGGGTGGATTCAGGATGCGGTCGACACTGCTCTCCAACGACGCAACCATGGAGGCGGCGTTTCGCGTCTTGCCTCGTTCCGGACCGGACATCTTTTCGGCTTGTGCCAGAAGATTTGATTTGTAATCGGCCAGCAGCGGCTGGATGGCGAGAGCTTGAGCTTTGGAATAGTTCCGCTGCCCAAAGAGGCGCGCGAAAGCAAAGAATTCATACGGACGCTTTTCCGCCAAGAAGCGGTTCTGCTCCTGGAATACCGCGAGAAATTTTCCAGCCGGAAGTGTCTGATGCATGTATTCTTCATGCATGGCCTCAAGCTTGGAGTAGTATTCCGCTCGGTAACGCTGTTCCAATGACTCCTTGGTTGGCGTGGCAACGCCCGAGCTATTATGGTAAACTAGGTCTTGCACGCCCCAGCCCAGATAAAGCACATCCACATTGCCGGCAACCAGCGCCTCGCGGTTGGTCATCATGGAGTCAAAAAAATCGGCAAATGCGGCGGCTAGTTCCTGATCATTTTGCGCGTCGGCGAACTTGAAAGCCTTTGCCTCCAACCGGAGGAGCAGGTTCGTCGAACTGTTTAGTTCTTGGAGGAAATTGTTCCAAACCAGCGGAAGCCGCTGCCGATCCGCCTCGTTCCACGCGGTCAGTCGCGGTTGTTGTAATTCTCGGATCCAAAGCCCGTTATGAACGTATCGGAAAACGGGGCTGCTCATCAGCTCGCGATAAAGCGCGACACAGTCTTCCGGTTTTTCCTGCCAGAAACAGCCCCACTCCACTTTGCATTTGAAAATGTTCGCGCGTTCCTCAAATTGGTGTAAATCGTCATACGAAACATACCGGGCGCCTACAAAATAACCTTCACGCACTGCCGGGGATTGGGAAAGCCAACCCGCAACGGAACGTGCCAACGTCCGGAGTTGCGCCAATTGGGAGGACGCGGACGGCTGTGATTCGGGAACGAAATGAAAGTGCTGCACCGCTTGGGCAGCGGTGGTCAACGCCTCGACCCCCAGGTGGGACCAGTCCGAATCTGGCTTTGGCTCGTCCAGGCGCAAGGTCCGGCTGAATTCAGCGTAAAGTTCCAACGCGTGCGCGGCGGAAGTGAGGGTCTTTACGTCCGGAAATGCGCTGGTTGAAACATAGCGAACCGTTTTGTTTGTATTCCAAAGCGCTTCTGCGGCGATCAACCCCCAGCACCGGGCCGGCGCCGCAGCGGCCACAACATGCCGGAGGACTTCAGCGACGTTTTCGGGATTTTCCCACCCGCCTTCCTGGTAGCGGCCTGGCTCCGGGGTGGCCAGGTACGCCCCCACCCTCACGGTGGCGCATTCCATGTCATGTTTTCCGAGCGCCCAGGCAGAGTCTGCGGCCGCTTGCGCCTCGGCGAGCACCCGCCATCGGAGGGCCCATTTTGCGTCATTAAGATATTCTACGGCCTCGTCGGCGGCATTCC
>JAQGOT010000709.1 GCA_028293465.1 Pedosphaera sp.
GGTCAAGGGCAAGGTCGTCAACCTCGTGCCGTACGGCGCGTTTGTGGAATTGGAACCCGGCGTCGAGGGTCTCGTCCATGTCACCGAACTCTCTTGGACCAAGCGCATCGCCAAGCCGGCGGATGTGCTCAAGGTCGATCAGGAAGTTGAAGCGGTCGTGCTCGGCATCAACCGCGAGGAGCAGAAGATCTCCCTGGGTGTCCGCCAGCTCGAAACCAATCCGTGGGACAAAGCCATGGAGAAATATCCGCCCGGCACCAAGGTCAAGGGCAAGATTCGCAACCTCACCAGCTACGGCGCTTTCATCGAGCTGGAAGAAGGCTTGGACGGTATGATCCACGTCTCGGACATCTCCTGGACTCGCAAGATCAATCATCCTTCGGAAGTGCTGAAGAAGGGCGACGAAGTCGAGGCGGTCGTGCTGGAAATCGACAAGAGCAACCAACGCATTGCAGTGGGCCTGAAACAGCTCACGGTCGATCCTTGGAGCAACATCGACACGTTCTACAAAGTCGGCGACCTCGTCACCGGGAATGTCACCAAGCTCGCGAGCTTCGGCGCGTTCGTGGGTCTGCAGCACGAGATCGACGGATTGGTGCACATCTCCCAGGTCAGCGAAGAGCGCATCGACAAGATCAAGAACGTGCTCAAGGTCGGCCAGGAAGTGACCGCCCGCGTCATCAAGATCGACAAGTCGGACCGCCGCATCGGTCTGTCCATCAAAGCCGCCAGCTACTCGAACGAGCAACTCAAGGCCGAGCAAGCCATCCTTGACGCCCTCAAGCCCGGCGAAGACCTCGTTGCCCTGCAACACGCCTTCGACGCCGCTGACGAGACCAAGGATTGAGTTAGCTCCCGAGCTTAATTAATTCGAATTCATGACGGGCGGACTGGAAACAGTCCGCCCGTTTTTTATTTGCCGCAGCTCAGCATTTGATTGCGGCGACTGCCCTTTCCCCTCTCCTCAAGGAGCGCCTTTCACCGTCTGCGGAAGACCATTTGGCCGACCTCAACAGCTCTACGTCCTCGTACAGGCATACGAGTTGCTAAACTATAAGTAGTTCGCTTGGAAGTGTTTTTCAGGCGGCAACACAAACGATGCAGAACAATCAAAAGGGCACCGGTTAAGCCGCTCGTGCACAACAGCTTAATGCCGCTCGCCCACCGGCAATGGCCCGGACCATCCCGGTGGTTCCCGACAGCTTGGGTGAATAGTAGTCACCCGCCTGTCAATTAATTTGGCAACGATGGACTAAATGCTTTGGTGGAAATTACAGCGACTGAAGTCGAAGGACGCCAAGACGCGCGTGCGGATGGTGGAAGAGATGGTCGCGTCCGGGAAGGCTGCTGTCGTTGAACCCTTGACCCAGGCGCTCAAGGAAGATGAAGATCCCGAGGTGCGCGCCGCGGCCGCCCGAGGCCTTGGGGTGCTCCAGGAGGAAAGCGGGTTTGGGGCGCTGGTTTCCGCACTCAGGGATCGCAAGCCGGAAATTCGCATTGCGGCGGCGCAAGCGCTCCGGCAGTTCGGCGACAAGCGCGCCGTTGAACCGCTGGTTCGATCGCTCGAAGACGCCAATCATCACGTCCGCTGGCATGTCGCCAACGGCCTGACCGCCCTCGGCTGGCGGCCGAACACGGACACGGAATTTGTGCTGCGCTCTGTCGCCTTGGGTCAGCATGAGGAAGCGGCTGCTTATGGCAAGGAGTCGGTTCAACTGCTTATCAGCGCCTTGGAGGACACCACAGCTCCCAAGCGGCAGGCGGCGGCCAGTGCGCTCGGCAAAACCGGCGACAAACGCGCCATCAAACCGCTGGAGGCCGCCTTGGAGGATCAGGACAATCATGTGCGCGTGGCGGCGGTGGAGGCCCTCAGCCAGATCGGCTCTTCCCAATCCAGCGCCGCGCTGTTCCGTCGACTCCGGGACAGCGACCATCACGTCCGGGCGGCGGCCATCGAGGCGCTCGGTCGGTTGGGCGACACCCGCATTGTTGAGCCCATCGCCGAATCGCTGCTCGCTGATCCTTCCTGGGACGTGCGCAAACTCTCCGTCGAGGCGCTCGGCCGAATCCGCGATGATCGTGCCACCGAACTTTTGGCCAAGGCGCTGAAGGACGCTGATCATGACGTACGCCAGACGGCCGCCGCGGCCTTGGGGCAGATGCCCGACCCGCGTTCCATCGGCCCGCTGGTGCTCGCGCTCAAGGATGAAAATAGTTCGGTGCGCCAGGCCGCCAAGGCCTCGCTCCGCCAGATCGACCGCCAATGGGAACTTTCCCCCGGCGCTCAAAGCGTCATCGCCGAGTTGGAAGCCGCCGTGAATAACAAGGAGTATTGGGTGGCCCAGTCGGCTGCCGACACGTTGGCCAAAATTAATGACATGCGGCAGCGCAACCAGGACGCGGGCGGTCAAGCCGACCCGGCCAAACAGAAGCTCGACCTGGTCATTTCCCTGTTGAGCGACACCATCCGGGATCTCGACCGCGATCTTCGCCAAGCCGCCGCGGAAGCCTTGGGACGCATTGGGGACGACCGGGTGGTGGTGCCGCTCGTCGCCGCGCTGGATGACCAGGATGAATGGGTGGGGCGCGCGGCCGCGTTCGCGCTCAACCACCTGAATTGGGAACCCGCTCCGGATGACAGCCGCCGCGCTGAGAAAATAAAAGCCCTCATGCTCAGAACCTGATGTCCGACTCCAACTCCAATTTAAAAAGGGTCATGTTCGTGGACGATAACCTCCAGTTTCTGGAGATGATCGAGCGCGTCCTGGGCGAGTGGAGCAAGGGCGAATGGCAGATCTTTCTCGCCCAGAACAGTGGCAAGGCTCTCCTCATCCTGCAGGAACAGGCCATCGACCTCGCGGTCATCGATGTGCAAATGCCCGTCGTGGATGGCATCCAGTTTCTCGCGTTGATGAACCGCAAGTACCCGGCGGTGCAGAAGGTCACGCTCAGCGCTTATGCGGACACCGCCTCCCGCTCCGCCTGCCTCAGTCACGGCGCTGAACTGTTCCTGGAAAAACCCCGCAACCCGGGTGACCTGGAAATCATTTTCAGCACCTTGCGGGAGTTAGCCCGGCAGAAACCGGTGGCGACAGGCTTTCGCGGCGTGCTGCGCCAGGTCAGCCTCGAGGACGTCATCCAGATGGAGTGTTTGAATCGCAACTCCTCCATCCTTGAAATTCTCGCGGGCAAATGGGAAGGGAGGATTTACGTCAAGGAGGGCGCGATCATTCATGCGGAGGTTGAGGACCGCAAGGGCGAAGCGGCGTTGAACAAAATCCTCTCGCTCAAAGGCGGCGAATTCAATCTCAAGCCGTTCGCCGAGCCGACGCAAACCAGCATCGATGCGAGTTGGGAATTCTTGCTGATGGAAGCGGCGCGTGCCCGCGACGAGGCTGCGGAGAAGGAGTCTCACGAGCCGGTCGTTCCTGATTTGCCCTTGCCGGCGGCGCCCACCCGTGCGCGGAGCGTGCCCCCCGCGCCCACCGTGGCCATCCCCTCGCAGGTTGCGAATCGCCCGGCGCGCATCGAGGAAATGGTCGTCTGCACCGCCAAAGGCGAAGTTCTTTACCAATTCAAATCCGGCGGCGCCACTGACCGCGTCAGCTTTTTGGAGTTTCTATCCCAAAAGTCCAGCCAACTGGGCGAGGGGCTGAATTTGGGGGCTTTCGACCGTTTGGAAATGGAAGGTGAGCGCTCACGGATCATCGCCCAGGTCAAAGCCGACCGGGGAATTTTTATCCGCACCAGCAAAGGCCAGTCAAACACCCCCGCTGACCCCACCACCCCAATGTCATGAAAGAGCACATCCACAACTGGTTGACCGAAAAAATGAAGGTGGCCGGCATGCTGGCCTTCGGCATCCGCGCTCACGACCGAAAAACCATCACGCGCAGCCAATCGCCCCAGTTCACTCCCGTGGCAATCGAGCACGCCTGCCGCTGCCTGGCTGATACGTTCCAGATCCTCCATTCCAATCGCTTCCCCGCCGGGCTGATCCGCTGGGTCTATGAAAATTATTTTGTATATGGCTCCACCCGGCCGGACGGCATCTGCATCGCCATCCTGACCCGACGTGAAGGCCCGAACCTGCAACCGGCCGATTTGGAAGGAATCATCGCCGAGTTCCAAACCCTGCAGAGTTGAGTTCACCCCCGCATACGCCACCTGAACACTTTATGAACGAAGGATTCGCCACCACTCCGCTGTCGGCGCTGGAAATCTCCGGAGCCGTCAGCGCCCGGGTCGTCCATGAGCTCGCGAACATGATCAGCGGCATTGTGGGCAACGCCGAATATGCGGGCAATTTGACGCACGAAAACGGGGAGTTGCAGAAGGCCATCCAGGCCATCAGCGCTTCCGCGAACTCCGCGGCGAAACTGTTGGGCCAGTGCCTGCCTTTGCAAACGTTGATCGCCGGTGAAACTTTTCCTTATGACGTCACTGAGCAGGCGCACCGAATTGCTGAAGCGACCGGATTTTCCGCTGGCTGGCGTGCAACCGTGCCACCCGGCTTGACCGGCCAGATCAGGGTTCAACCGCGTTGGCTGGCGGCGGCGATCTTGCAACTTGCCCGCGAAACCGAAACCTCGCGCGGGGAGATTGGATTTGCCTGTGGCCCCGCTGATTTCCCCCTCCTTTGGCATGGTCCCAACCCGAACCCGGGTCGCCCGCTCCACCTGTTCCAAATCACTCTCTGCTATCGCTCCGACCAGATGTTGGTGACCAAGGAAGCCCCCGTCACCCCCGAGCGCCCCGCTCTGCTGGCCGCCTTTGAACTCATTCGTCGGTTCAAGAGCCAGATTCAATCCCGCCCCAAGCCTCCCGGCCGCCAGGAAATCTCCGTGCTCATTCCCCTGCTCTAGTCGCCGCGAGTTTGAGCGTGAGCCCGCCTCGGCGGACGCGTTCCGAGCTCTGTCGCCGAGGTCGGAATGGGAATAATATCGACGCGGGAGGACGCGCCTGCTAGATACTCTGCGCACCACTTGCGCTTATGATACCACGACGTTGGCTGCGAATCATTCCGGTCGCGCTCATCATGTACACGATTTCGTACGTGGACCGGACCAACATCTCATTGGCGCTGGATCCCAACATCTCCTCCATGATGAAAGACCTTTTCATGGACGATAAAATGAAAGGACAGGCCGCCGGCATTTTCTTTCTGGGTTACGTCCTGCTCCAGATTCCCGGCGGGTATTGGGCGACTCATTGGAGCTCCAAAAAGATCATCAGCGTGTTCCTGGTCGCCTGGGGCATCGCGGCGGTGGGCTGCGGGCTTTCGCACACGTATCGGCAGTTTAGCGTGATGCGATTTTTTCTAGGAGTCGCGGAAAGCGGCGTCTTCCCTGCGACGATGGTGCTGTTGGCCAATTGGTTTCCGCGCTCCGAACGCGCGCGCGCCAATGCCTGTTGGAACCTGTGCCAACCCCTGGCAGTCACCGCCTCGGCCCCGCTCACGGGTTGGCTTTTGGGAGCCTACGGCTGGAAAACCATGATCATCCTCGAAGGGGCCCTGCCTTTCGTCTGGTTGCCGATCTGGTGGTTCTGTATCAGCGACCATCCGCGCGATGCGAAATGGATTTCCCAGGAGGAAAAAAGTTTTCTGGAAACGACGTTGAGACGCGAAGTGGCCGAAATGGAGCGGCCGAAGGCCGTTCCCTTGTGGAAGAGCCTTTGCGAGCCCACTATCTTTGTGATGCTCGCCATTTATTTCCTGCATAATTGCGCCGCCTACGGCTGCATGACTTTTTTTACGAGCGGATTGAAGGGACGAGGGTTTAGCGCTTTGGAATATGGCATCCTTTTTGCCATCCCTTATGCACTGACAGCGGTAATCATGATCCTCAACTCGTGGCATTCGGATAAAACGCACGAACGCCGGGGTCATGTCGCCCTGGTTTACGCCTTGAGCGGCAGCAGCCTGATCGCGAGCGTGCTTTGTCAGGACCATTTCTGGTTATCCTATTTTTTCATGTGCCTGGCCATCCCGGGGCCGTTTGCCGCGATGGCCCCCTTCTGGGCCATCCCCGCCGAAACCATGCCCCGGGCTGTGATTGGGGTGGTGATCGGCCTCGTGAACGCCTTCGGGAATCTCGGTGGCTTTGTCGGCCCGTATATTGTTGGCTGGCTCAAGGTGGAATACCATAGCATCGCCATTCCGTTCAACGTGCTCGGCGTGGGCATGCTGGTGGCTGCCGGGCTTTCCTTCCTGCTCCCCAAAGCCGCGCAGCAGCTCCGACCGCCTGCAACCACGGTTTCTGTGGGTAGTTCAGCCGCCGGGCCGCTCGCCTAAGAGACTTCAGTGGGTGGCTGATCGGCGCGCCCATAATTTTCCCTTGTGAACCGGGCTGTCAATCGCGATAACTTCTGCTCGCGGATGAACATTTACGAAGAACTGGAATGGCGCGGCCTTATCGCCGATTGCACGGATAAAGCGGAACTGGTCAAGCGGCTCGGTTCCGCCCCCATTACCCTTTACTGTGGTTTTGACCCGACCGCTGAGAGTCTGCACGTCGGCAATCTCGTCCCGTTGATCGCGTTGCGCCGTTTTCAACTGCTGGGGCATCATCCGATCGCCGTCGCGGGAGGCGCCACGGGTTCCATCGGGGACCCCAGCGGCAAGACCACCGAACGCCAGTTGCTGACGCGCGAAGTTCTCGATGCGAATATCGCCAGCGTGAAGGAGCAACTCCGCCGTCTGCTCGATTTCGAGACCACAACTAATCCCGCCCGCCTGGTCGATAACGCCACCTGGACCGCCCCGATCAGTTACCTGGATTTTCTGCGCGATGTCGGCAAGCATTTCTCCGTGAACATGATGATCGCGAAGGAGAGCGTCCGTGCCCGGATGGAAGACCGCGAAGTTGGCATCAGCTATACCGAGTTCAGCTACATGCTGCTCCAGGCGTTCGATTTTTATCACCTCCGCAAGGAATTGAACTGCGAACTGCAAATCGGCGGCAGCGATCAATGGGGCAACATCACGGCCGGCAGCGAT
This sequence comes from Pedosphaera sp., assembly GCA_028293465.1. Lineage (GTDB taxonomy): Bacteria > Verrucomicrobiota > Verrucomicrobiia > Limisphaerales > Pedosphaeraceae > JAQGOT01. Next base: position 7,001 of record JAQGOT010000709.1, read on the forward strand.
CTTTGCCGCAAGAAACTCGGCGCACATGTCTTCGGCCTCACCCTGCCGCTCATCACCAACGCCGATGGCAGCAAATTCGGTAAGTCCGTCGCCGGCGCCATCTGGGTCGATGCCAAAAAGACCAGTGTCTATCGCTTTTACCAGTTCTGGATCCGCACCGACGACCGCGACGTCATCCGCTACCTGAAATATTTCACCTTCCTCGGCCGTGAAGAAATCGAAACGCTCGAGCAGCAGCATACGGCCAAGCCGGAGGCGCGCGAGGCCCACAAGGCGCTTGCCAAAGCCATGACCGACCTCGTTCACGGCTCCGATGCCACCACCGAGGCGATGCGCGCCAGCGAGATTTTATTCGGCGGTGGCCTTGAAGGCATCTCGGAAAGCACTTTCAGCGACATTGTCGGCGAGGTGCCGTCCAAGGAGATCGAGAAAAGCAAACTGGAAGGTGCTGGCTCACCACTGGTTGAACTCCTGGTCCACGCCGGTCTCTGTCCTTCCAAAGGGCAGGCTCGGAAGGATGTTGAAGGGGGCGGCGTGTATATCAACAACGTCCGCGAAGCCAGTTTCCAGCGCGCCGTCACCACCAACGATCTGCTGTTTGGCAAATACGTCCTCTTGCGCAAAGGCAAACGCAACTACGTTGTCCTGACCGCGCTTTGAGCGGTGCTTGGTTCATCCTGCGCGACCCAAGTCTGAAATTTCCTGCTGTTTAAAGCCGCGGGTTTTGGCAGGCTCTCCCCATGGCTTGTTTTTTGTTTGTAATGGTCATCTGGGTGTTCTCCGTCTGCCTGCACGAATTCGGGCATGCGTGGGTGGCCGAGCGGGGCGGTGATTACACCGTTCGGGAAAAAGGTTACCTTTCCATGAACCCGGTGCACTATGTCCACCCGGTGACGAGCTTCCTGCTCCCGATGCTGATCATGGCCTTTGGTGGCATCGGTCTGCCGGGTGGTGCGGTGTACATCGAGCGCCACCTTCTGCGGTCGCGCGCGTGGGAGACCGGAGTCTCACTCGCCGGTCCAGCGATGAATCTGCTGCTGGTCATCATCAGCGCTCTGGCGTTGAGATTTGTCCTGATCCCCTATCACCTGGATAACTCAGCCACCTATGCCACCGCATTCATTCTGAAACTGCAGATCAGCGCGGTCCTGCTCAATCTCCTGCCAATTCCTCCATTGGATGGGTTTCATGCGATTGAGCCCCACCTGTCCAGCGAGTGGAGAGAGAGTCTCCTCCCGTTCGCAAACTACGGGCTCTTTGCCCTGTTCATTCTGTTCCAATCCGTGCCCGCCGTGAACCGTGGTTTTTGGCTAGTGATCAATGGAATCACCACGTTCCTCGGCGTGGATCCGTACCTGGGCTATCAAGGCTTTTTTGATTTCCAGTTTTGGAAACATGGATCAGGGTTTACCCTGTGAACCGAGTGGCGGAAAAGAAATGGGGAAATGGGCTGATCGGGCGGCCGTTGCAATTTGGACTGGTGGTGCTGGGTTTACTGCTCTCGATCCTGCCGGCGCGCGCGCATGATCCCAGCAAGAGCTATTTGAACCTCATCCTCGCCACCAACGAGATCACCGGTCAATGGGACGTCCCCTTGATCGACCTGCAAACGGTCGTCCCGCTCGACGCCGACAAGGATGGATTCGTGACCTGGGAAGAACTCCGCGACCGCTATCAGGACATTCTCACCTATGCCCGCACCCATTTGAAAATCAGCGCCGACGGACAAGCCGGAACCGTTCGCTTCACGGACACGGAACCCACCGTGGAGGATTTTGCCGATGGAACGTATGTGGAGCTCCCGTTCGTCGTCGCCGGTCTCTCGCAGCCGAGAATGCTGGAATTGGATTACCGGCTTTTCTTTGAGGTCAACCCACTCCACCGC
>JAQGOT010000730.1 GCA_028293465.1 Pedosphaera sp.
AGGGAATCATTCGTTCCATGCAGCAGGATTTGTTCGGCGGTCGTTTTTGTTGGCACGGGCAACGCTCCCGTGCCTGTCCGGCGAAAGGCGCCTTCCTCCAGGTAAGGCGAAAAATCTCCAATCACCGGGAAGCCGAGCACCTCCATCAAATCACCCATATGGATTTCGTTCGTCTGTCGCGTGAGAACACGCATACCGCCCGATGCGTCCTGGAGGATGAATCCCTGCCCGGGAATTCTCAATGTAACCACTCCGTTCACCTTCACCCGGCGGCCGGCGAGCCGATCCGGGTCGAATGTGGCCACCGCATCGATCCGCGTAGCTTCCATGGCAAAAGGATCGGCGGGAGGCGGTTCAAGAATTCTCACCTGGTCCAGGCTGGGCGCGTGCAAAGTAATGCCACTCAATTGTCGGCGGACATTCAACTCCGAGGTGCAGGCCCCCTGCACACTGACCAGCGCGTCGATGAGATTGGCCGGTGACGGTTGGTCGCCAACGCCGGGGATGATCACCTTAAACTGGCCCTTGGGAGTCATCAGATTTAGATTCAGGTGGCCATATTGCTCCTCGGTTCGCCGCGCTCGCCGGATCACGCCTTCCATTTCGACCCAGTGCGCATCCAGATGGCCGTTCACCAAGTCCTCAAGATCAACTTTGGCGGGTGCCGGGAGATTCGTGGAGCCCAATATCTGGATCGCGGAACTCAGCACTTCCGGAGCAAATCCGCCAGCGCTGGTATGCCCGGTCAATTCGACCCATTGGCCCGACCGGACATCTTTCTGATCCAGATCAACATAGATTGCCCCACTCTTGTCCTGAATGAAGCCATTGCGCCATTCGGGGTCAGCGTAGGTGATCACACCCCGCAGATGCACGGGGAGGTGCCGAGCCGCCTCTTCTCGTCCTAATTTTAAAATGTCTGACACCTGGGTGAGGACTGCGGGAGGGCTGGTGGTCCGGGGAGAGGGTGCGGGTGAACCCGCGGAAGCAGTGTTTTGGGGCGGCGGTTGCACGACTTCAAAGTAGGCATTGTTCAGAAAGATTTCGTCCCGTGAAAGTTCCAGGAAGCCCCAGACATCCACCCGTTCGTCGGCCTGGATCTGGGTGAGTTGGATGACCTTCGCGCGCAGGATTCCGGTGGGGTCCTTGACGACGAGCGATTGGCCGGGCTGATAGGAGACAATCAGCCCGTTCAGATGGACCAAGCCGTTTGTCCAGGCACCCAGTTCACGGTTCAGCAAGCTGCCGATCGACACGACTGGCACCTGGGAGCGCTTCGCGCCGGCGGGTTCAAGAATCGTAATTTCCTCGATGCCCGGCACGAAGACAGCGGCTGAGTCGAGGCGGCCGGCGACCGTTTTGCTGGCGTTGATTCCGCGAATCCGAACTTTGCAGTCGAGCAGTTGCTTCAAATCGTTCGTCGCCGGCTGGCCCATCACATAAACTAGGCAATTTTGAGATTCATCCTGGAGCAGCAGGGCAAGTCGTCCCCGGCTGGTCTCCGTCAAGAGGACGCGGCCGGTGGTCTCGATCCACTCGCACCAATCATTGCCCAATTGAGACAACCTGAGCCGTTTTGCCGCGGGAATGGTTCCACGGCCGAGCACAGTGAGCGTGGCGTTTGTCAGGGCGGCATTGCCGCCGGCGGTTGTGCCGATGATTTCGACCGACTGCCCCTTTTCCGGTTGCGTTTGGAAATCGTGCGGATTGAAGTAGCCAGTTTCGTTGCCGTCACAAACATACAACTGGTTCCAGCCAGGATCACAGCAGAGCACGACCCCCTTCAACCGGACAGCCCGGCCTTCCAAGGCTTGCTCGTGAGTGAGACCTTTTAATTGATGAATGGTGACGACCGCCTCAGCGGCGAAAACCTGGGGCACTCCCGCGCAAACCAACACCAACAACCCAATTTTAATTGTACAGGCAATGAAACTCAGTCCGCATCGGCCCGCACCGGCGAAACCGATCCGCCTGTTTCGGGTGAACCGAGAAGCTGCCTGGAGCATCATTCTGGCGAGCATAGTCTGACGGCAAGGCGGTGTTTGCAAAGGAATTCGTCCCGGCAACGCATGGTCGACCGGTGAGGAACCAATCGCAGGATGCTGTTCCATCCTGCTCCGAGAGCACCTGGATAATCTGTATGATAAATAATTGTAATAATCTTGTTGCCAGCAGCAAATGGCGTGCTAAAATCGCGCTCAGCAAAGGCAAGAACGTACCACATTATACTACAAATGCCGCTTCGCTCACAGATAGACAACCCCTAATACAACCCATGAAATTAACCCTGCGAACACCGCTGTTGCTGCCACTTTCGGCAGCAATTGCACTGCTGTCCAACTCCACAACTGAGGCCGCCTCATACCCCAGCCTTATCCTGTCAGATAATCCGGTCGCTTATTATCGGCTGGAAGATTTGTCTGGAGCCACCATCAGCGACGCCACCACGAACCACTTTGATGGGAATATCACCAGCATCACCCAACTTGATGGCATCACGGTGTTCCCTCAGTTCGGGCTGCCTGGGATAACGACGAATTCCAGTTTGTTCAAGACGTCGGACAACCCCGTGGGGAATGGAAACATTGACATTCCAGTGAATGCGACGATGAACCCGACCACGGATGGCACGCATGGAGCCGCATTCACCGCCGAGTGTTGGGTGCAACCCAACACCCAGCCAGGCTCGTATGAAGTTCCGCTGGCAAATTTTGGCCGTTACAATCAGCCGGCGCCCTATAACAACGCTTCCGGCTGGAATTTTTACCAGACGCCCGGACCGTCCAGCACCTGGGCTTTCCAAATGAAGCCCGCCCCTGGTTATCTGGGAACCGGATATGCGATAACGCTGCTGCAATGGTATCATCTGGTGGTCGCTTTCAACGGCACGAATGTTTCGGTCTATATCAACGGCGTGCCGCAATTTACGGTGAACGCCGCGGGCTATCTTGCCAATGATGGTTCGGCAGATTTGGTCATCGGGCAAGGCCCGGCCACGGGGTTTCTAGCGTTCGACGGTGGCATTGATGAGGTAGCGTTGTACACCTACGCTCTGAGCCCGGCGCAAGTTTTGGCGCATTATCAGCTAGGGACCAATTCATTCCGGGCGGTGCCGACTCCGCCTTCCTTCCTGTCGCAACCTCCCGCAACCCCTAGTGCATACTCGGGAACTCAGGTTACGCTCGGGGTTACTGCAAGCGGCACGACCCCGCTGAGCTATCAATGGAAAAAAGGCAATACGCCGATAGCGGGTGCCACGAGCAGCACCTACTCGTTTGTGTGCCATTACCCGGCCGACGATCAAGCGTCCTTCTCGGTCGTGGTGACGAACGCCGTCGGGATTACAAACAGCACCGCAGCCACGCTCACGGTTCTGACCAATCTGAATGTGACGCATGATCCCTTCTCAATCACCCGCCGGGTGGGCGGTTATGCCGCCTTTCGCGCGGTTGCCAACGGTGCCGTGCCCATCACTTATCAGTGGAGCAAAAGCACCGATGGCGGCACGACCTTCACTCCGATTGCCGGGGCAACCAGTGACACGCTTTGGTTGTCAAACGTTCAGCTCACCAATGATCAGTCGCTTTACTCTGCCCACGTCGCAGGCCCGTTTGGCAACGTGGACACCGCACCGGCCACTTTGACGGTCATCAGCCGGACGAACACGGTTCCGATCACGGGATATGCGCGGGTCGTGACGGCGGACAAGCCGGTGGGTTACTGGCGTCTGGATGAAGCGGCGGACAGCACCATTGCGACCGACGCCGTGGGGAGCTTTGATGGCGCTTATCTGGGAACCCCGCTGGGCTTCAGTTATCCCGCGGGCGTTCCACATGACACCAATCTTGCGCTCCACGTCACGAACACTGCGAATGTGAACATCCCATACGCGCTGGAACTCAATCCGGTAACCGGGCCATGGTCCACGGAATTCTGGATCCAGCCGACTTCGTTGGATGCCAATAATTTTCACACGCCGATCTCGTCCGAAGACAACACCGGTCTGTTAGGCACCACGCTGTTCGGTTGGAACATCTATCAGCATGTGGCCGGGGTTTGGACCTGGAATGTGTACTCAGGCGGCGGTGGCGGCAGCTTCACCAGTGAGTTTACCGACAACCCGATCGTTCCGGGCACCTGGTATCATATGGTGCTCACGGACGACCTCACCACGCTGCGGTGGTATTCGAACGGCCGGTTGGTGCTCACGTTGAGCCGGGCCGGGGTCGGGTTTATTCCCAACGGCCTCAACGGGGATCCGGCGGTTGCGGGTGGTCCGCTGGTTCTCGGCCAACGCAGTGACGGCGCATACGGTGGTTTTGACGGTGGGGTTGATGAGGTGGCCGTTTACAACTACGTGCTGAGCCCGGACCAAATCAAAAACCACTTCCTGAACACGACGAAGCTCACCATCACCAAGTCCGGCGGCAACAGCGTGCTCACCTGGGGTGTTGGGACGCTCCAATCGTCCACCAGTGTTGGCGGCCCTTACTCGAACGTGGCAGGTGCCACCTCGCCCTACACGAATGCGATCAGCGGAGCCAGCAAGTTCTATCGCGTCCAGGTGCAGTAATTAAGGTGTTGATCGATTGAATCCGGTGGCCGGGGTGGCATTGCCATCCCGGCCTTGGAATCCCACGGCTCCTTGTCCCGGTTGTTGGAATCCGTCTTGATTTTGGG
>JAQGOT010000004.1 GCA_028293465.1 Pedosphaera sp.
TTCCCACACCCGGTCGAGCTGTTCCAGGCACATCAACGTGTGTTCATCCGCGGTGTACTGGTGGTAATACTCATGCTGCACCAAGCAGGTAAGCCGCCCGAACTCCGGGATGTACTTGCCCAATAACCCGACTTCATGCATCGCACGCAGGATGGGCGCGACATTGCCGCGCTGGTTGAGGATGGTCAAAAAGGTTTCGCGAACATGCTCATCATATAGAAAGCTGCGGTCCGCGAGCGAAAGCTGATTGCGGATCATCTGAGCCAGGTCCGGATGCAGCCGCAGCCCGCGTTGTTGGGCATGCAGGAACACCCGCATCAACCGCCGGGGTTGATCGCGAAACACGCGGGGTGACGCCGCGTGAATGTGGCCCTCGATGAATTTGAAACCGTCCACCACCTGCTCCTCGGCCTGCCGGCGACCGCGCCCGATGAGTCCGCGAATAAATTGCAGCCGCTTGGGCACCGGCAGCAACGCCATGCGTTGTTCCAGGGTGCGGTTGATCAGGTAAATATTCCGCGCATGCGTGTACACCTGGCGCATGAACTTCTCCAACCGCAGGCTGGGCGAGCGATCGGTAAACCCGAGGTTGTGCGCGACGGCCGGCTGCACGCTCTTGCCCAGCACATCCACCGGCCGGCCGGTATGGTAATGCAACTCATTGCGCACCCGCAGCAGGTAATCATACGCCGCATCCAGTTGCTTGCGCTCGGAAGCGCTGATCAACTCGCGTTGCTCCAGCTCCGCCAGCGAACGCGTGCGGTACTTGAAGAAAGTCATCCAGATTAGATTCTGGTGATCACGCAAACCGCCGCAGCCGTTCTTGATGTTTGGCTCCTGCATCGAAGGCGAATTGCCGAATTTATTATGGCGCGCCGCCTGATCTTCGAGCCGCGCGGCGATGTAGCGGCTTTCGTCCCCTTCCACGCACTTGGCCAGCACGGCTTTCTGCAATTTCTTGAACAGCGCCTCACTGCCCGTGACCAGGCGCGCCTCGATGAGCGAGGTCTTGGACTGCATGTCGTCCTGCGCCGCCTGAACCGCATCCTCCACGCTCCGCACGGAATAACCGACCTTGAGCCCCAAATCCCACAACGGGTAAAGGATGCCATCCATGAGCTTGGAGAGGTAAGGCAACGGTTTGCTGCCAGCCACCACCTGGCCCTCGTGCAGGAACATGAAGTCAATGTCGCTGAAGGGGTTAAGCTCCGCCCGGCCGTAACCACCGATGGCCACCAGCCCGATTTTTGGAAATTCCTTTTGCGACTGGGCGGAGAGGCTAGCTATCACCGCGTCCCACATGTACCGCAACAACATATCAATCAGGGCCGCCCGCGCCCCGCAAATCTCCCGCCCGCCCGCCCCGGCGCGATGCAAGATTTTCAGCCGGTGGGTCTCCACTTTCAGAAAGGTCTTGTACCGAGGCAGTTCCTGCGCCGGCAAACGCCCCGGCGCCAACGCCAGGCGGCTCGCCGCGCTGGTTTCCATTTTTTCAATTACCGTTGACATCCGCGCAACACATTGGTGGGAAATCAATTTGAACGCAAGTGCCCAAAGAAAATCCAAAACCTTGTCGCCGAACTGGTGTTTGGTAGACTCAAACAGCCGATGTCTGCCAATCTCGATCCAGATTTGGATGCTGCCCTCATGCTCCGCGTCAAACGCGGAGATGATGTCGCTTTTGCCGAACTGGTTGAGAAATACAAACAACCGGTGATGAACCTTATCTTCCGGATTTTACGGGACAGCACGGAAGCGGAAGACCTGGCGCAAAACGTTTTCCTGCAAGTATATAAGTCGGCGCATCGTTACGAGGCCTCCGCCCGCTTCACCACCTGGCTTTTTACCATTGCCCGTAACCTGTGCCTGAATGAAATCCGCCGCCGCTCCCGCCACCCAGCTGATTCCTTGGACGCCACTTACCCGGAAGCGGATGACCAACCGATCCGACAATTTGAAGATCACAAGACATTTTCGCCCCCAGACACCCTGTTGCACAATGAGTTGGAGCGGAAAATTGAGCAAGCCATGGCTGAACTGCCGGAAGTCCAGCGGACCGCCATCCTGCTCTGCCGACAGGACGAGTTGAGCTATGAGGAGATCGCCAAAGTGCTGGGCTGCTCGCTTTCGGCCACGAAGTCACTCATCCATCGGGGACGCGAGACCTTGAAGGAGCAGCTCAAACCTTACCTGCGCACCGGCGACTGGCGACCAGCTCCAAAATAAATGCAACTTTGCCCGAACAGTGGTTTTCAATCAGATACTATAACGATGTTATGAATGATCCGGTTTACACCCATCTGCGCGAGCTAAGCTGGCAGCGCAAACTAACCGAGGCAGAGGAGGCCCAATTACAAGCTTGGCTGACCGCCAATCCAGACGCAAGGGGAGAGTGGGAAGCGGAAATGGGGCTGAACCGCCTGCTCGCCGAATTGCCTGAAGCCCCCGCCGTTGCCTCCAATTTCACCGCGCTGGTCCTCCAAGCCGTTGAGCGCGATGCCGCCGCTTCGGGTCGCGCCTCTCAAGGCAGCCGCAATGGGTGGTCTCTCCGGCGTTGGTTGCCTCGCGTTGCCGTCGTCTGCGCGGTCATGGTCCTCAGCACTTTCTCCTACCAACACCACGTTGAGAGCAACCGGCGGGTGATGGCCCACAGCGTCACGGAGTTCTCCCAGTTCGTCGTCGCTTCCAATCCGGAACTCATGGCGGACCTGGACGCCATCCAGTGGTTGGGGGATCTGAAGCCGAAGGCCGACACCGAATTGCTCGCCTTGATGGAATGAGCCCGCCGCTCCGCCGCATTTTTTGGCTGCTGCTCGGCCTGGGCGCGAGTGTGTCGTTGGTGACCTCGCTCGTCGCCCGGGATTCCGCACCTCCCCCGGCAATGCGGCCTGCCATTGCGACCGCCGCTCAAGCTCCGCTGCTGCCCTTGCTTAAATCTCCCATCGATGCCTTTCGCGAACTGCTGGCCATGAAATCCGCCGAACGCGAGCGTTTCCTGGCCAACCGCCCCCCGGAGCTTCGTAAACGAATCATGGACAAGGTCAACGAGTACGAGGCGCTGACACCGGACGATCGCACCTTGCGGTTGCGCATGACCGAGCTCCGGTGGTATCTCCTGCGTTTCACGCAGACTCCCGCCACCAACCGGACCGCGCAACTGGCCACCGTCCCCGCCGCCGACCGGCAGTTGGTGGAAGATCACCTGCAACAATGGGATCGCCTCTCGCCGGTCCAGCAAAAGGAAGTCCTCGACTACGAGGCCACCATGCAGGTCATCACCCAAACCAACGCCCCCGGCCCAAGCACGACCCTCTCCAATCTCCCCGACCAGGAGCGCACGATGCTGATCCATAAAATTGGCGATTGGAACAAATTGCCCGACGAGCAGCGGCAACAGATGTACGATCGGTTTCATCAATTCTTCGAGCTCACCGAGGCGGAGAAGCAAAAAACGCTGCATGTCCTGTCGGCGGCGGAACGCTTGCAAATGGAGCGGGCCTTGAAAACCTTCGAACGTCTTCCGGAAGAACGGCGGGAAAGATGCCTTGGCGCATTTCGCCGTTTTGCCGGGATGAGCGAGGAAGAACGGGAGCAGTTCCTGGTCAACGCCGAACGTTGGCAGGAGATGTCGCCCGCGGACCGGGAAGCTTGGCGCGGTTTGGTCAGCCACCTGCCGCAACCGCCGATGCCCCCGGGATTTGGCGGTCCGCCCTTGCCGTCCCGGCCAGGATCCATGGTGCCCATGCCCAAGCGCTCGGCGCCGGTCCCGCTCGCCACGAATTCCACCCCGTAACTTTTCGCTGGAATCTCCCTTGTCAGTGGGCAGAACGCTCATTAAGTTGAGCCGGATTGCACAGCATTGCGTTTAAAATCGGGAACTTCAGCATCCACTGGTACGGCATCCTGGTGGCCTTGGGCTTTTTGGCCGGCTTTTGGACGGCCAGCCGGCGCGGCGCGAAGGAGGGAATTCAAGGCGAGAAAATCGTCGATCTCGGCCCGT
>JAQGOT010000061.1 GCA_028293465.1 Pedosphaera sp.
CATCCTTGACGAGGAAATTAAAGTACACATCCACCTGGACCTGCTCCTGAAGCTTTTGAAAGATCGTTTCGATGACCGCCGGAGGATCATCCCCGAGCAGCAAATGGGCGGCGGTTTGGGAGAGCAACTCCACCCGCTGCCCATGCCGGGCGATGGCCTCCTCGGTCCGCCGGCGCTCCGTGATATTCCGCAACACCGAAAGATAGCTGGTGATTTCGCCACGTTCATCGCGCAGCAGGCTCGTGCTGGATTCAACGAGGAGCTCCTCCCCGCATTTTCTCTTGTGGATGTTTTCACTGCGCCAAAAGCCGGTCTTGAACAAGGCAGCCATGGCCATCGGCAGATTCTGACCACCAAGCCAGCGGTATTGAAACAGCTCCTCGGCGGTCCGGCCCATCGCCTCCTGTTCGGTGTAGCCGTACATTTGCCGGGCGGCGGGATTCCAATAGGTCAGCCTGCCGTTCATGTCGAAAGCGGCCACCGCTTCACTGATCTGCGCGAGGGCATAGGCCTTAAACTGGAGTGCGGCTTCCGTCCGCTTGCGCTCGGTGATGTCCAGCATCGTGGTGTTGACCCCCAGGCTCGTTCCCTCCTCGTCCTTGACCGGATGAAAACTCCCCAGCCAATAGCGTTCACATCTGCTGTCGCGGGGCAGCCGGCAACGCAGCTCGATCTGATTGATTGGCTCTCCACGCGCGATAATTTGCTGCAACAGGGGCTGCAACGTTCCCGCCAACTCCGGCGCGATCTCACCGATGGCGTGCCCGATGTGGTCGGCGACGGGGCGGCCGTTGACAGCGGCCAATTGCTCGTTGATTTTGATGTATCTGTGGTTCACGTCCGTGAAACACAAGCCGATCGGCGCCTGATCGTAGAGCGCCTGCAATTCCGAGAGGAGCTGCAGCGCGATTTGCTCGCTTTCCTTCCCATGGCGTTGCGCGGTCCTCCGCGTCGTGGCCGCCCACATCAGGCCACCCGATAGCGCAAAATAAATAAGGGTATTGACCCAACCCGAAAGGCCTGAAATCGCAAAGGCATGGCGAGGTGGAATAAAGAAGTATGCCGTCGTGAGATATCCCGCGATGACCGTCACCAGTGCGGGCCCCGAGCCTCCCCACCAAGCGACGAGCGCCACGGCCAAAAGCAACAAGCCAAAGGGCAGGTGATTTCCCAGACCAGGATCAAGCATCCCTCTGAGGATGCCGGCCGCCGCCACACTCAAGAGCGCGACACAGTAACGCCAAAGCCGCCCCCATTCGGGCGGCTTGGCGATCGTGGTTTCCCGATCTTGATGAAGTTCACGAGTTGGGCAGAACATGCTTCCGCTGCAAAAGGTAACCCCGACCGTGATTCATGCAAGGGAGCCCAAGGGCAAAATCGTCAAGCGCGGAATGGAATTAGAAAAGGCAGTGAAGGGAAAGCTCATGGCGTCGTGGAACTCCACCCGCCAAATAATTGATCGGGAGCACGGCTCGCCAGCCACCTCGCTCCTGGGAATGGAGGGTTGAGCGCCGTCCCGCATGAAGGAAGACGCGAGTTTTTCACCTAATAGGTATGGGTTTATAGATACTGTTTCCAGTCTTCCGATTCCGCAATTCCTTTCAGAATTTGGTTCCGCTGGATAAGGAAGCGGCGCATGTAGCTTTTCAAGAACAAGCGTTCCGCGCAGCGTCCCAGCCAACCGAGCGGGGCGGCGAAGTCGAATTGGTCGATCATCAGGGTGCCGGTCCCCTGCTCGCGGAAGGTATGATCGTGCTGCATGGATTTGAAGGCTCCGGAAACCATCACGTCCTGAAAATGTTTCGGGCGATCCAGCTTGGTGATTTTCACGGTGAGGTGCTGAACAATGCCAAAGTGTCGGGCTCGCCAGGTGACTTCCTGACCAAGCCCGATCAGACCGGAAGTCACACCGCCAACCGCGCGCTCGTTGGTGACGTGCGTGGAGTGCTCATGCAACTCAATGCTGCGCGCCAGGTCAAACACGCGTTCAATCGGGGCGTTGATTTCAGTCCTGAGAGAGATGCGGGTCACTGAATCAGATTGTTAACCCGGACGGGGAGCGGACGAAAGCGGCAATTTGTGGTTCGCGGTGCTGAAAGCGGGGCGGTTCAAGGCTCCTCATGGCGCTCCTCGGTGCTGGAAACCTTCCAGTCGTCGCCGGTTTTCTTCAGGGTGAGGATGGCGTAGGTTTTCTCAGGGTAGCCATCGAAGTGGGCTTGAAAAATCACCTGATCGTCGGCGACGGCCATCCGCTTCAGTATTTTCACACCGGTCTGGGTTTTTGCGGATTCAACCAACAGGGCCGAAATCTCAGCATCGGATTTATCCTTAAAATAGAGATCCATCACGCTTTGCTTCATTTCCGGCGTGGCGCTGTCAAAGGCGACTTTTACGTCGCCCCGACTCTTGGCCCACATGAAGGATTGAACCGTGGCCTCGGGCGTGGCGAATCCGACATTGGCCCAGGTGTCCCGGGGGAAACTGGTCGGCTCGTTGGACTGGTCCACGGCGTTGGTGGCAGCCCAGCTTTGAACGAGTTTCCCGAGTTCGTTGGTTTGTTGTCGCAACCGCCCAGTCTCGCTGCGCAGGCGGAGCAGCTCGGATTTGTTGGTGTTCAGCAGGGCTAACTCGTCGCGCGACGCGGCGAGTTGGCGCACGGCGTTGTCGCGATCGCGGGTGAGTTCCGCGTTTTGGTCGGCGAGGGGGCTGAGTTGTTGTTGGATGGTTTGTACCTGGGCGCGCAGGCGGGAGGCTTGTCGCGCTTGATAAACCCCCGCGCCGACGGCGGCAACGAGGGTGACGGTGATCAAGGATTTTTGGAGGGTGGTCATAGCAAGGGCTTTGGTGACGGTAAGGGTTTGAGCAGTGGCGAGGGTGGTTCCGGCAAGGGCGGCCGTCGAAATCGTGGCGAACAGTCCCAAGGGGGCGGCCTGGATGGCGTTGGCAGAGATGACGAGGACGAGTCCGCTCGCGCCGATGGCGACGCCGCGTTTCTTGAAGAATTCGCGCAAGCGTTCCACGGCGCGGCTGACGCGCTTTTGCGCGGCATCGTCGCTCACGCCCAGCATTTGGCCGACTTCGCGCAGGGATTTGTTCTCGAAATAGCGGAGCAGGACGGCGGTGCGGTCGGCGTCATCAAGCGCGACCATGGCTTCATCCAGGAGGGGTTCGATATGGGTCCAGTCGGCGGCAGGAGCGTTCATGGCGGTGAGTCCCGAGGCAATTTGTTCACGGAGTTGGCGGCGGGCTTCGCGGCGGACGACGTCGATGGCGGTGCGGCGGGTGACTTGATAGAGCCAGGCGCTGAGGATGGTATCGGGCGCAAGACGATGGGCCTGGCGGGCGAGGTCGATAAAGGCGGATTGCGCGACTTCCTCGGCGAGTTGGGGTGACCGAACCTGGCGCAGGGCGGCGGAATAGACAAGATTCAGGTGTCGCTTCACCAAGGCGGTGAAGGATTCCTCGGCTTTGTCCCGCGAGTAGCTTTGGAGCAGTTCCTGGTCGGTTGTCATTATTTGATAGTGTATCGGCGCAGGGGGCTCAAATCCGACACAAATTCTGGAAGGGGCGGATCGAGCGCGCCGGGAGGAAGCATTGAACGCAAACGAATCCTGACACAACCCTCCTTAAGGTATGGAGCGGGTGGATGCGGCGGGTTTTCTGATGGGAACGTGAGGCTGGAAGCCTCACGAACCGGCAGCCAAGATGGCTGCCCTACATAGCGGCGGGTCGGTCTTGGCTTTTGCTCAATGAGGCTGGATTGGATACTCCTCGAGGATTCGGCCCTGGCCGGTTCGCCAGGCTCTTTGTAGTTCCCACGCACTTTCTTTGGCGATCCGGATGATTGTATAGTTGTACACGGATCCGTCGCCTTCCCTGCGGCAATGCAAGGTCTTGCGAACGGGATAAGAGCCAGAAAAA
>JAQGOT010000050.1 GCA_028293465.1 Pedosphaera sp.
AAGGAGTTTTTGCCGGGGGACTCGGCGATCATGGTGCCCCATACCGATGACGGACGGGTGCTGTTCGCGGTGCCGTGGCATGGCAAGGTGGTGGTGGGAACCACGGATACGCCCGTAAAGGAAGCAACATTGGAACCGCGCGCGCTGGACGAGGAGGTTGAATTCATTCTGAAACATGCCGCGCGCTACATGACGAAGGACCCGCAGCGGGAGGATGTCCAGAGCGTGTTTGCAGGATTGCGTCCGCTGGTGAGACCGGCCGATGGCCGCACGACGGCTGCGATCTCGCGTGATCATCACCTGTTCGTGGCCGAGTCCGGGTTGGTGACCATCACCGGCGGCAAGTGGACTACGTATCGGAAGATGGGGGAAGATACGATCAATCAAGCCGCGCTGGTGGGCAGCTTGGAGGAGCGCGACTCCCGCACCAAAAACCTGCGCATTCACGGGTGGTTGCAGGGTGGAGACCGCACTGATCCATTGCAGGTGTACGGGGCCGACGCGAGCCAGATCCGGGAGCTCATCCGCAATCAGCCCGGCGCGGGCGAAAAGCTGCATCCAAGACTTCCTTATGTACGGGCGGAGGTCATCTGGGCGGCACGCCATGAAATGGCCCGCACGGTCGAGGACGTTCTGGCCCGGCGGACGCGCGCGCTGTTGCTCGATGCGCGCGCGAGCATTGAAGCCGCGCCCACCGTGGCCGAGTTGATGGCGGTCGAACTCGGATATGATGACCAGTGGAAAAGAGCGCAGGAAGCGGATTACACGACCCTGGCCCGGGGCTATCTGCGGGACTTGAAACCATCCCCAACGCAATCTAAAACCTAAACTAAAAATCAGAACCAATTATGTCACCATTCCTTGGAGAATTTATCGGAACCGCCATCCTGGTGTTGCTGGGGGATGGGGTGGTCGCGAATGTGATTTTGAAGAACACCAAGGGCAGCAACAGCGGCTGGATTGTCATCACCTTGGGTTGGGCCATGGCGGTATTTGTGGGAGTGTTTGTGACGGCAGCGGCCAGCGGCGCGCACCTCAATCCAGCGGTGACACTCTCGCTGGCGGCTGCGGGAAAATTCTCGTGGAACACGGTGCCGCTCTATCTGACGGCGCAAATGCTGGGAGCCTGCCTGGGGTCTTTCCTGGTCTGGTTGCAATACAAGTCTCATTTTGATATCACCGACAATCAAGATGCGAAGCTGGGGGTGTTCTGCACGGGGCCGGCGATCCGGTCTCCGTTTTCGAATTTCATTTCCGAAGCGATCGGCACGTTCATCCTGGTCTTTGCAATCCTGCACATTTCCAGTCCCCAGGGCGGGTTGGGATCGCTGGATGCGCTGCCGGTGGCGCTCGTGGTGTTGGTGATCGGCTTGTCCCTGGGGGGCACGACCGGTTATGCCATCAATCCCGCGCGGGACCTGGGGCCCCGGTTGATGCACGCGCTGCTGCCCATTCCGAACAAGCGGGACAGCGATTGGGCTTACGCCTGGATACCGGTGGCCAGTCCGGTGATTGGCGGTCTCCTGGCTGTTTTGGCTCACGGAGCACTGCGTTAAGCATTGTGATGCAGGGGGAAATACGAAGGTTGGGCAGGGCGAAGTCCAGTGGATTTTAGCACAAAATGCGTTTATTTCCATTGATTTTCGGCCGCGACAAGCAGAAGTTGGCAGGGAAATAAAGATGAATGCAGAGGAACCAACCGGAAATCCGGTAAAAACCGCCGAACCCCAAGCCGCCGCTCCCACGGGCGAAGCTCAACCACAACGCCGTCCAGGCGGCGGACGTCGTCCGCGCTTCAGGCGGGGAGGCGGTCGGGGAGATCGCGACAACCGCGGGGGCGGGGAGCGGGAAAATCGCGGCGAACGGGAGCCACAGCGTGGCGATCAACCGCCACGAGGAGACCAGCCGCCGCGTGGGGACCAACCGTCACGGCCACCGGAGGAGGGCAGGAAGCCTTCCTCGAGTGTTCGCAAAGCCATTGAGCAGGTGTTGCAGGTGCGGGCCGAACTGAGACGGGTGCTCGACGAGATCCAGGAAATTCTTCGCGTCCTTGAGCAGGCCGAGCGCGAGAAGACGGCCTCGGAAGCTGAAATTGATATGCTCCGCGAAGCTCTGCGCGGCCTGCATCGGGAACCCGCTTATCCCAGAAACCGCGGGGTTTCAAACCCAAAGCCCGTCCAAGCGTCCAGCAATCCAGTTCCCGTCGAGCCAGACTCGCCCCACGATCAGGATGGCGACAGCGACGAGGATTGAGATTCTTCCCTTAGGGTGCCCCAGTGGTCCGACCGCGCCGCCCACCGGCCAAAGCGGGCTCTTGACGATGGTTTTTTCTCGAACGACTTTGTTGGAGTTGGAAATGAGATTCGATTTCAAACAAAGGAGATCTTATGAAGGTAAGCAGTCCGGTTTTTGAGGAGAACGAAACCATCCCGACAAAATACACGGCGGATGATGCCAATATCAACCCGCCGTTGCATATCGAGGATGTTCCCAACGGAGCAAAAAGCCTGGCCTTGGTGGTGGAGGATCCGGATGCGCCGACCGGGACCTTTCACCATTGGGTTTTATTCAACATGAATCCGCGCACGACGGAGATCAAAGAGAACAGCGTGCCGGTGATCGCAACCCAGGGACGAAATGATTTTGGTCAGCTGGAATATGGCGGACCAAAGCCGCCTTCGGGTGAACACCACTATTTCTTCAACATTTACGCCTTGGACACGGTGTTAACCCTACCCCGTGGGGCAAAATCGGAAGATCTGGAAAATCAGATGAAGGGACACGTCCTGGATCAAGCGACCCTCGTCGGGCGTTACGCCAAACAATAGCGTTCTGCCCGTGCGAAAAATCACAGGGCCGGTTGGACTTCCACCTGAACCAAGCCCAGATCCGGCGAGGCCAGCGTCTTGAAGGCGGCGTGACTCAGATCGATGATGCGGCCATTGCGCACCAACCGCTTGGCCGGTCCACGATCTGTAATGGTGACGATCACGGTCGGCTGGGGTTGCGAGCGTAATGGGGACGCCTGCTCTCGAAGCGTGACCCGGACCTTCGTGCCCAGCGGATAGAACCAGGAAGCGGCAGTCAAGCTGTCCGGGTTAAAGGGCTTGCCATTCGCCATCAGCTTGCCGCGATGGCTTTCCCCATACCAGGAAGCTTGGCCTGAGGTTGGAGGTGGTTCGGCGTGTGCCGCCAGCACTGCCCAAGCGAGCAGTCCGAAAAGCGAGAACAGTTGTTTCATGAACGCGGGCTTCGATCTTGCCGTGGGCCAGTTGATGCAGGTTCAAGCCTTGCCGATTGCGAATGCGGCGGGGGAAAGGCTCAAAGGGAAGACCGCCGGTGAACCGCCCATCGCGCAGTTCTCAGCCCCTCAACGAACATTGTAATTGAGCATTCTCCGCAGGAAAATAGGGTGTCCACCCCAAGCATAACCGGTCCTAACACCCCCGCTTTTCGGGTCTTTGACCCACTTCAAAATCGCCGCGAGCGGGTGAAAGATCAGGCGGAAGTGGAAACAACCACCGCATGAGCGGATTGACGACGAGCACCAAACGGGCGGGAGGCACACACATTTCGATCGGGATTATTGCTTGGAACGAGGAGCGCAACATCCAACACACGTTGGAATCGCTGTTTCAGCAATCACTATTCGAGATCCTGAGCGGTCGCGATTTGCGCTGCGAGATTCTTTGCCTTGCGAATGGTTGCACCGACCAAACCCGGGAAATCGCCGCCGCCGTCCTGGCGGAGCAATCCGAGCATCACCCGTTTCGGCAGGCGTTTGTTTGCCGTGCCTTGGACATACGAGAACAGGGCAAGAACAACGCGTGGAATTTATTTGTGCACAACTTTTCCGCACCGGAGGCCCGCCACCTCGTGCTTATGGATGCGGATATCGTGATCAACCATCCCCGCACGCTGGCCAACATGGTGGCGACGCTGGAGGAGAATCCGGCGGCTTGCGTGGCGACCGACCAGCCGTGCAAGCACATTGCGGCGAAGAGCGATGTATCGCTGATGGAGCGGTTCTCACTCCTGGCCTCGCAACTGACGCAGGCAGGCGAGGGGCAGCTCTGCGGCCAGCTTTATTGCATCCGCGCGGAAGTTGCGCGCAGAATTTATCTGCCGAAGGATCTGGCTGCCTGTGAAGATGGCTTTATCAAGGCGATTGTGTGCACGAGTTTTCTGACCACGGAAAGCGTCCCCAGCCGGATTTTAAGGGCGCCTGAGGCCTCGCACACATTTGAGGCTTACACTTCCATCCGGGCCATTCTCAAAAACCAAAAGCGGCAGATGATCGGGCAGGCGATTGTGCACATTCTGGTGGATGACTATTTAACGACGCTGAGCCGGGCTGAGCGATTTGATCTGGCCCGCACGCTGCGAGAGAAGGACACCAACGATCCATTCTGGCTGAAGCGCTTGATCGGCGAGCATCTTCGTCGGACGCGGTTTTTCTGGCGGCTCATTCCAGGCTTCGCGAGCCTGCGCTTTAAGCGGCTGGCCCGGTTGCGCGGATGGAACAAAATCATCTGCTTTCCGGCTGCGTTTGCGGGCCTTCTCGTTGCGATGGTGTCATGCTTCCGGGCGCGCGGGTTCCTGGAGCAGGGCCAGACCCAATACTGGCCCCATGCCAAATCATCCGGAGCAAACTCGTGAAATTTCAACACGAACCTGACCTGACATCATTCCTGTCCGGCCGAGACTATGTCTGAACTCAAAAATCTGTTCGGCCTGACATTGGTGCCGGCGGCGATCCTCTGCGGCATTATCGCAACCACTGCCTCGCGCCGGCTGCGTGATATGTTCTTTTTTCTGTTCGTCGTCTTCACGGTGATGACGCAACGGTTGGATGTCAATTTCGTCAGTCGTGAATGGTATCGCGGCACGACCCGCGGGTTTGAATTCTCCGCCATGGATGTCCTCTCGCTCAGCATCTTCTTTAGTTCCTTGTTGCGGCCTCAGCCTGGCCAATCGCGTTTCTACTGGCCGCCAAGTTTGGGACTCCTGCTGTTATTCTTTTGTTACGCCGCGCTTTCGGTAGGCATCTCGGATCCCCAGCTATTTGGACTCTTTGAGCTTTCCAAAATGTTGCGTGGATTGGTGGTTTTTCTGGTGGCCGCCTTGTTCATTCGCACGGAACGGGAACTGCGCATCCTGGTGCTGGCGCTGGCTTGTGTGGTTTGCTGGCAGGGTATGTTCGCGCTTTACCAGCGATTTTATGTCGGACTTTACCGCATCCCGGCGAGCCTCGGTGATCCCAACAGTTTCTCCATGTATTTATGCATGCTCTGCCCGGTGTTTGTCGCGGCGGTTACTTCCGATTTTCCAAAGTTGATAAAATATCTGGCGAGCCTGGCCATGCTGCTCGGTGGGATCGGCGTGATCCTCAGCATCTCCCGCACGGGCGTGGCCACGCTGGTGGTGGTGATGCTGGGCGCCACGCTCGCGTGCATGTCCTTGAAAGTGACGCCAAAAAAGATAGGCATCTCCTTGCTGGTGGTTTTGGTCACCGGGGGCCTGTTCTTCAAGGCGTGGAACACCCTGGAAACGCGTTACAGGGAAGCGACGTTAGACCAGGAGTATCACGGCAAAGGACAGGGGCGGGGCTACTACCTGCGACTTGCCCGGGCCATCGCTTCCGACCGTTTTTTTGGCGTTGGGCTTAATAACTGGTCCTACTGGGTCAGCAACGATTACGGCCCGCGTCTTGGGTATCACTTCGTGCCGTACATTGGCACGGAGCGATGGCCGAGCGATGTGGTGCCGCCGGGGCGGAACATTGATGCAGCCCAGGCCGCGCCGGCGCACAACCTCGGCGCGCTGGTGCTTGGCGAACTGGGGGTGCCCGGATTGGTGCTTTTTGCGTTGCTTTGGATGCGCTGGTTCCAGATGGGGATGTCTTTCCTCTGGAAACGGGTGTCAGATCCGATGCACCGAATGGGGGTTGGTTTTTTCTTTGCGTGTTGGGGGATATTTTTACAAAGCCTCACCGAGTGGGTTTACCGCCAGACCTCCATCTTTTTTACCTTCAATGTGCTTTTGGGTGCGCTGGCGAGCCTTTATTGGCTGAAACGGCAACGGAAGCGCGAATTGGCGGAAGAAGAGGCGGAGTGGGAGGATGATTCCGACCTCGGTTTGGTGCAACTCGACAACGCCGCGCCGGGGGAAGGATGACCGATGCTGATTGCTCATTTACTGCGAAAGTATAACCCCGCGGAGTGGGGTGGAACCGAGACCGCCATTCAAAGGCTGTTTGAAGGTCTGCGAAACCAGGGTGTAACTTCGATCGTTTATTGTCCGCGCCTGGAGGGCGACAGTTCCGTTACGGATCCGTTGCGGACAGTCGGTTGCCAGGTGCAGCGCTTCAACGCGTTCGTGCCGATTTGGGGAATTTCCAAACCGGAGAAGCAGCAGCTTGTCTCGGTGGGTGGCAATCTGATGTCGTTCGATTTGCTGCCCGCGCTCTGGCGGCAAAAGGAGATCTCGGTCGTCCACACGCATGCCTTGGGACGGATAGGAGCCATCGGCAGCGCGTTGGCCCGCAGGCGCAAGTTGCCTTTGGTCGTTACCATCCACGGGGGCGTGCTGGATTTGCCCGCGCACATTAGAGAAGGATATCGCCATCCGATTCGGAAAGGGTGGGAATGGGGGAGGATTTTCGGCCTGATATTGCGCTCGCACACATTGATGGACCAAGCGGATGCCATCGTCACGTGCAATCCCAAGGAAGCGGCCTTGTGGGAAGAGAAGTTCCCATTAAAGCGGGTAATGGTCCAGCCGCATGGCGTGTCGATGGAGATGTATCGGAAGGATCAGCGCGCAGCCGTGCGGGCGGCATTTCCGAATTTGGTGGGCAAGCAAATTTTGCTTTCGGTTGGCAGGATTGACTCGGTCAAGAATCAGGGCTGGCTGATTGAACAGGCTCCGGCCATTTTCCGGAGGCATCCCGCTGCGGTTCTGGTTCTGGCTGGTGCCTGCACGGAGGCGGAGTACGGAAAACTCATCGAGAGGCGGATTCGTGAACTGGGTTTGGGGGGGCGCGTCGTGCTGACCGGGGGATTTCCGCCTGGCGACCCGCGTTTGCTTGGATTGTTCCAGCAGGCCGAGGTTTTGTTATTGTCTTCCGTCTCAGAAACTTTCGGCTTGGTCTTGCTGGAATCGTGGGCAGCAGGGACCGCAGTGATTTCCAGTCGCACGTCTGGCGCGTCGGCATTGATAAAGCCGGGTGTCAACGGCTGGCTCTTTGATTTGGAAGGGCCGGCAGTTTTTCACCAAGCGCTGGACCGCACGCTGGCCGAAGCCGGTTTGAAAGAACGACTAGCCGCTCGCGGCGCCGAACTGGTCGCCGCCGAGTATAACACCGATGCGTTGGCGGTTCGGATGAAAAATATTTACCAATCCTTGATTGAGGAAAAACATGCGCTACGTCATTCTACGCGACGATGATACCAACGCCCTGACCCCGGTCGAATGTCTGGAGCGGTTGTATCGTCCGTTCCTCGAGCGAGGTTTGCCGGTCAATCTCGCCACCATTCCGAATGTTTCCACCACCGTCACCCGCCCGGATGGCAGTCCTGAAGGTTATCTCGTGGCGGTGCGCGAGCCAACCGAACCGACGCTGCCCATCGGTGCCAACCGGGAACTGGTTGACTATCTGTTGGAGAATGCGGGATTTCACATCGCGCAACATGGCTTTCAACATGACTATTTTGAGTTTGACCGCGATGATGTGGCCGAGGTCGAGTCGCGTTTGGAATGGGGCACCCGGCTTTTGCTGATGGCGGGCTTTCCCCGACCACGAACTTTTGTCGCGCCCTATGACAAGTTTTCCCGAACCAGCCTAGCCGCCGCCGCGCAGCGGTTTTCGGTGATCTCGGCCGGTTGGTACGAGCTCCGCCGGCTGCCCGTTTTCTGGTGGCCGAATTACCTGCGCAAAAAGCTGACCGGCGCCCGGCATTGGCGGGTGGGTCAGCGGGTCTTGCTAAGCCACCCCGGTTGCCTGCTTTCGATGCATCGGTCGCGCGAAAATATGTTTTCGGAAGTAAAGCGAGCCGTGCAATCCCAACCATTGACAGTCTTGGTAACGCATTGGTGGGAATATTTTCCACGACTTGAGCCCGACCCCGACTTTATTGAGAAGCTGCACCGCACGGCGAGGTATCTGGCTGAAGATCCCGAGATCAAGGTGATTTCCTTTGCCGATCTGGCGCGGCTCAACCTGCCGTTAAATTAATCCCTGGCGGGAGGTGATCTTCAGATTGCCGGAACGGCACTGGTTGATTCTCTCGGCGCGGGAGCGTTGGTAATGACGAAGTCCTCGATTGAGAAGAGTGAGGCCATTTTGGTGAGGTTTAAGAGGTGGCGCACGGGGGGCGTGGGATTTACCAAGCGGAGCGAGATTCCCCGCTCACAGTTCCGTGCCGCTTTGCGCAACATCATCAGCGCTCCCAGTCCGCCGCAATCGATGTAATCGGTTTCGGAAAAATCGATGACGATGTGCCTGATGCCAGCCGGCAAGGCGGCCCGCACCTCGGTGCAAAACGCATCGCGATTCGCCAGGCCCAGTTCCTTGACCCCGGTGATGCTCAATATTTCGTTCTGCCGATGAATGGTCATGTCGGAAACTCTAACGGTCCCTGCGGAGAGGAAGCTGCTGCTCAAGCGCTCGCGAAGCTCGCGGACTCCGCGACCCACGGCGGGCCAGTTGCGCGAGCCAATCGGCGGGGGTCAACGAGAGTGATGGACGGCCCAAGGCGCTCAAGAGAAACGGATCGGGCACCGTGACGAAGGATTCCGTCCGCCAGTTTAACAAGCTGTCTCCCCAGGCGAGCGAATCCCGCACTTCGGTGCATTTACCAACAAACGTCTGCGCTCCCACCGCGCTGGTGGAAATTTCACAATCAGATTCCACCACCACCCGGTCCTCCACGATGGCCATGGGACCGATGATGGAGTGTGGACCGACGCGGACCCGTTCTCCAATCCAGCAGGGTGGGCGCAGTTGTGCAGTCGGAGAAATCCGCGTGAACATTCCCACCCAGACGCCAGGCTTCAACTCGCGCACGCCGATCCGCGTGGGCCCGACCGCGTGCGGCAGGAATTCTAGCAAGGCCGCGAACCAGCCCGCGTAGCTCTGGAACAGCGGGTGTTGCGGCAGGCCAGGAAAGTGGTCGAGCACCGTGACGTCATTGGGCGCGGCCAGCCAAGCGCTTTCTGATTGTCCGCAGTATTCCCGTCGGGCGTTGGTCTGGGTCAATTCGCAAGACTCGACGATGACTTCCGCTTTCAGACCCCAACGCGCTCCGTTGCCGACGAGCGCGCGCACCTCCCGCGCCTCGTGCGCGGCCGAGACCAACACGTGTGATGCGCCCAGGGTGACGATCTGTTCCAGCCAGTATTCCAACAAGCAGCGGCCGAATAACGGCAGCAGCACCAGCGGCGATGATCGTTGCAGCAACGGGACGGCCGGCCGTTCCGCGGGGCAGACCAGCAGCGCTTTCATTCAGCAGGCTCCTTTGCTGGAAATGACCGCAGGCAGGGTCTTGGCCAAAATTTTAAGGTCCACCCAGAAGCACTGCCGCTCGATGTAATCGATATCCAGCTTCACCTGGCCGGAGAAGTCAATTTCGCTCCGGCCACTGATCTGCCAGAAGCAGGTGATGCCCGGTGTGGCCGCCAGGCGGCGGTGGTCGGTCAGGGTGTAGCGCCGCACTTCACGAGGCAGCGGAGGACGAGGTCCCACCAACGACATATCCCCAATCAGGACGTTATAAAGTTGGGGCAATTCATCGAGAGAAAACTTGCGCAGCCAGCGCCCGACCCGAGTAATGCGCGGGTCGTCCGTGATCTTGAATGTGATGCCCTCGGTATGTTTGTTTTGCGCCACAAGCGTGGCCAATCGGGCCTCGGCGTCATGGCACATGGAGCGCACCTTGAACATTTTAAATTCCTGGCCGTGGCGGCCGACCCGCGTTTGGGCGAAGAAGACCGGCCCACCGTCCTCCAACCGCACCACCAAGGCGATCAACAAGAACACCGGGCTGAGCACCAATAAGAGGAGGAGGCTCGCAACAATGTCAAAAGTCCGTTTCACGATGCTCGCGCCGCGCGTCAGGCAATGCCAGTGCATCCGGGCCCAAGCCAGTTCCAGGTGGAGTTGCCAACGACCCAGGGGCTGGGTGGCCAAGGCGTAGCGTTCCATCAGCAGGTCATCGAGAGCATGTTCTCGCGACCTGGACTCCCGTCGCTCCGCGTGGATGTCGGACTCGCTCTCCCGCGTCAACTGGCGCGGCGAAAAGAATTCCAGTCTGAGTACGCGGCGGCTGGCAATTTGTGGCTCAAGTTTCATTGTTTGCGTGCTTCCTTCAAAACCAAGTCGAACATGAATTTCATTTCACGATAGCAATAAACATAAAATCAGTGAGATCGTAGTGAGGAGTGACCTCGCAGCTTCCAGCCCGGTCGGGCACGTCGCGCTTTGGTTTTGCGAAAGAATACCCGAAGTGCCGGCACGGTTGGGCGCGGTGCTGGCCGATTCCCCTTGTTTCTCGGTTTGGTTGGGGGACGAACGAACGACAAAAGCTCGCGCATCCCCGGGTTCAGGCCCTTCCTCCCACACATCTTTTAGTTCCATAAATGGCAAACAAACCGTAGGCTGGCGGGGACCGGTTCTCAACGTGGGTGAAGACCCTGAAAAGAAGCCCGGCGATACCCTAAGAGCGGCTGGCAAAATTAAAATGGAGGCCGTCGGTATGGGCCAAATTCAT
Source organism: Pedosphaera sp. (assembly GCA_028293465.1). Taxonomy (GTDB): domain Bacteria; phylum Verrucomicrobiota; class Verrucomicrobiia; order Limisphaerales; family Pedosphaeraceae; genus JAQGOT01. The sequence goes on from JAQGOT010000050.1 coordinate 10,770, forward strand.
CTGATTTTGAGCGATAAGGTTTAATTTTGCTAGCCGCTCTAAGGTTTTTTTGGCGGTGGAACGACCCCCCTGCCGAAGCTTTCCGAGGCCGGGGCGACGTTGATGTTTGTGGCGGCAAAAACGCGTCGCCCATCGGGCAATTGAGCCTCGGCTTCCAACCACTCCTGACCGGTCTTGACTGGTTG
>JAQGOT010000051.1 GCA_028293465.1 Pedosphaera sp.
CTTCCAGCACATGAAACCGTTCCGGGTCGTCGCGCATCGGCCCGGGCTCCAGCGTTTTGCCCTGGCCGGATGGCACGATCACAAAGACCAGCACTGGCATTCCCAAAGTTTTGATCTTTTTTACGAACTCGCGCCGCTCTTCATCCCACGCCAACAGCACGCAAATGCAGCCGCTCACCGAGGCCAGGTGGTCGAGCACCAAATGGTCCAACGAACGAAACGGCTGGTCAGGACACCCGCGTACCGACGCCAGAATTTCCAGCATCTGGTCGGCGTGCGCCAACCCGCGACCCGAGGTAAAGCAAAAGGCCTGCGAGCCGACAAACAGCAGGTCGAGCAGCGATTCCTGTGTCCGGATGGTGCAGGCGAAGGAAGCCGCGACCGACACGGCTTCCTCGAACACCTCGCTGTGCGGCTGATCCGAGAACGTGTCGAGCACGAGCGCGTGCCGCACGAAAAATTCATCCTCGAACTCCTTGACGATCGGCTTGCCCACCCGCGCCCAACTCCGCCAATGAATATGGCGCATCGGATCGCCGCTGCGGTATTCACGCAACGCGACAAACTCCTCGCTCTGGCCGACGTTCGAGGCCATCGCCACGCCCCCTTCCTGATACTTCAGCGAACCGGGCAGGGCGATGGCGGCGAGCGGATAACGCCTGGGCAGAATGAGCGCCGTCTGGACCGCCGGCACCTTGGAGAAGGAACGGAACAATCCAAACGGGTCCGGACGCGCGAGCGTGATCTCGGTGAAACGGAGCACGCCGCGGCGCAATGGGGTGAGTTCGATGCGCACATCGATCTCCTGATTGGGCGGCAGCGGGGGAACGGCGGCGTTCTTGAGGGTGGCAACCTTGAAAGGATTGGTGCGGCGGCGCTGGCTGACCTGGAACGAACGGGAATGTTTCTGATCCGCGAGCTGCGCCGCGCGCCATTCCGTAAACGAAGGGCGGGTGTCCGCGAGATTTTCCAACAGCGTGAGTCCCGCCTGCGTTTGCCCGGTCAGATTCTTCACCGAGATACGATAACTCAACGGTTGGCCCACGGTGCCGAACCGCGGCAACCAGCGCGTGGCGGAAAAGCGCAGACGGAAACGCCAACTGAAACCGATGGCCACCAGCAGCAGGAACAACAACAGCGCAAACCCCTGGTAGGCCACGGTGTTTTCCGTGTCCGTCCCCACGATCGCCGCCACGATCAGCCCGCCCAACACCGCCAGCCCCGCCGGCGCAAACCGGCGCGGCAGCCAATACCACGACGAGGAAAACACGCGGTAAAGACGATATAAAACGCGCCAGATAAGACTCATGGCTTGCCGCTCACGCCGGCACGCGGATTTTTTTGACCACCTCTTCCACCACACCCCGGCCCGTCAAGCCCGAGAAGCGGGCCTGGGGCTCCATCACCAGGCGATGCGCGATGACCGGCCCGGCGAGTTCCTGGATCTGGTCCGGCGTGACGAAATCGAGGCCGTCAAAGAATGCCAGCGCTTGCGCCGCTTTCATCAGCGCAATGGACGCGCGGGGGCTGGCGCCCAACTGCACCCCGGTGGCCGTGCGCGTGGCGCTCACCAGATCCACCACGTAACGCTTCAACTCCTCACTGATGCGCACCTCCTGCGCGGCGCGCTTGAGCACCAGCACATCGGCCAGCGAGACGCACGGCTGCAATTCCTCGATGGGATGATTCTGCCGCTGCGCGCTGAGGATGGCGACTTCGTCGGCGGCTTGGACGTAACCGAGCGTAAACTGCATCGCGAAGCGGTCCATCTGCGCCTCCGGCAACGGGTAAGTTCCCCGAAACTCCACCGGGTTCTGCGTGGCGATCACGAAAAATGGCTCGGCCAGGCTGCGGCGTTCCCCATCGACGCTGACCTGGTTCTCGCCCATCGCCTCGAGCAAGGCGGATTGGGTGCGCGGCGAAGCGCGGTTGATTTCATCCGCGAGCAGGATGTTGGTGAAGATGGGGCCTTCATGGAAATGGAACTCCTGGTCGCGCTGGTTGAAGATGGAAACCCCCAGGATGTCCGAGGGCAGCAAGTCGGGCGTGAATTGAACGCGCTTGAACCGGGCCGCGATCGACCTGGCCAAGGCCTTGGCCAGTGTGGTCTTGCCCGTGCCGGGAAAATCCTCCAACAGCACATGCCCGCCGCTGGCCAGGGCGGCGAGCAATTTGCGCGCGGAGCCCGTTTGCCCTTGCATGATGGTGGCGACATTGTCGGCGATGCGTTGGTAAACCTCGCGAGCGGCTTGGTAGTTGGCGGGTGTCATTGAATAATGGGTATCAGGGAACAACGGGAGGAGGAACGGGTTTTTTCAGAAAATGGTCGCTTCATCACCTTGGTAACTGCTGCGCACCCTTCATTGCTTTAGGATAGGTTGTGTACCGGTTGGCTGCAAATTAATTCCGGTTGAAGATCAAATTGCCTTGCTGGCGCGCCAGCGGAGCAGGCGGCAACCAAATTCCAAAAGGATGCACCCTTTGCAATCCCATCACCATTTTCATTCCCTGACAACACCGCAAACAGCCGGGAGTTGCCGCAATTTGGAATCGTGATCCTCCACGGTTGGAATTTTCTACCCTTGCCGGGATCTATTCTGCTACTCTGGGACGACACGGGTGGTTTAATACATCATTGGCCATGCCATTTCTACCCATAGTGGAGCGAGAATTGCGCGTTGCAGCGCGCCGGGTCAGTACTTACCGGAACCGCCTGCTGGCCCCGGCGGTGCTGGCGGCGGCCGTGCTTGCCCGGGTGTTGCTGGTGACGGTACCGGCTTCGCGACCGGGGTGGGGCACGGCGGTGTTCCAGACGCTCTCCTGCCTCGCTTTGGCATTCTGTGTGTTGGAGGGAGTGCGCAAAACGGCGGACTGCCTGAGCGCGGAACGGCGCGAGGGCTCTCTCGGGCTGCTCGTCCTCTCGGACCTGAAGGGTTACGATGTTATTCTGGGAAAACTGGCCGCCGCCGCCTTGTCCGCCTTTTACGGCTTGTTCGCCGTGTTCCCCATCCTGGCTTGGTCGCTGATTTTTGGCGGCGTCACCCCGGGAGAAATCTGGCGCACCACCCTGGCCTTGGCCAGCATCCTGTTCTTTTCACTGGCAACGGGCATCTGGGTTTCCTCACGCAGCCGCTCGGCCAGCCGGGCCATGGCCGCCACTTTTTGTCTGTTGCTGTTGTTTTTGATTGTGCCCGGGCCGATGAAACCGAGTCTCATGGCTCCCGCGAGCCCGGCCTATGCTTTCTTCGGCGCTGCGGAGGCCATTTACGGCGCCCATCCGCTGGCCTATTGGGTATCGTTATTTCTGACCCAGGCTTTCAGTTGGTACCTGCTCCGACGGGCTTCGGTCACCATCACCCACCTGCGCGAGGAGGAAACCCCGGAGCCAAGCCCGTCGCGTTGGCGCTTAAGCTGGTTTCAGTCACGCGCCCAAGAAATCAAACGGCGCGCCAAGCTGCGCGCGGAATTGCTCGACACTAATCCCGTTTGCTGGCTGGCCAGCCGCAACCAGGGTTCCAGCCGGCTGGTTTGGCTGTTGGTTATCCTGGCCGGGGCCGGGCTCGTTACCCGGATTTGCCTCCCTGATTCTATTCTGGGGTCTCCCGCTACCCGGGCCCGGGCGAGCGACGTTGATTTCATCTTTGCCGCCTTTGCACTGCTGATCAATTCAGCGTTCAAGGTGTTCCTGGCCGCGCAAGCGTGTCATTGCCTCGCGGAAGCCCGGCGCAACAACACCCTAGAAGTCCTGCTCTGCGCCCCGATGTCGGTCGAGCAGATTCTCAACGGGCAAATTCTCTCCCTGAAACGGATGTTCCTCAAGCCGGTGCTGCTCCTGTTGTTTTTTGAAATGGCGGGACTTTTCTGGGGGATCCGCGAAGCGTTTGGCCCCTCGCTGGGGACCCCGGGACATCTGCGACTGGTGGATGCCGTGGCTTTCGCCGAGGCAGCCTTTGTCATCTTTTTCCTGCTGGATATGCAAGGCGTCATCTGGGCCGGGATTTGGTTTGGGTTATGTTCCAGAAACGAAAGCCGGGCCACCTTCAAGACGGTTTTCTACGTCATCCTGCTGCCCTTCCTGCTGTTGGTTCTCTATTGTTTCGGCATGGCACTATTCGTGGCTTGGCCGGTGGCGAGCTTTGTTTGGGCCAAGCTGAAATTGCAGGAACGATTCCGGTCTCTGGCCGGAGAACGGTTGTCTGCCAGCAGTGGCGAGGCCCTTGGTTGGCTGCCGTTCGAAATTCCCCAGATCAGGGATGAGCCGTCAACTGACCAGGTGCACTGAGGTTTCTCAACCCGGTTGTCGCACGCAGGGTGGATTCACGCAAAAGGGTTCAGGCTGGAGACCGGCTTTCTCCGCGCCTGAACCTGCGCACAAGTTCTCGGCATGGTCAGGAACTACGACTATTTGGGCGATCCGCCCATGCCTTGGCCGGTGGCGCTGTTGGTGCCGCCCATGTGCATGTGACCACCCATGCCGTTGGTATGCATGGCTTCCATTTCTTGGTGCGTCGCCAGGCGGTCCTCCACCAACTTGCTGACGACAGCGGCGATGGCATCGACTTTTTGATCTGCCGGAGCGCTGTTCATTTGCGTGACCAATTGCTGAAGTTCATCGTCCTGGGCCTTGATATCGGCCTTCAATTGTTGGCGCATGGCCTTCATCTGTTGGCGGTGCTGCATCCACATATTCGTCCCGCTCGTGTCATTCGTCGTCGGCGTGGAAGGCTGGGCACCCGCTGGCACGCTGGCCCCGACCGCCAAGGCCACCATCAAAACACTGCTTTTGATCATTTTTTTCATCTTCAATCCTTTCTTGTAAAATTACCTCCCCTTTTCTTCATAAATTTACGGGGCTGGCCAGCGGGCCTGAAAGCGGGGGCTTCACCTACTACTTGGGAGCGGGACTGACGGAGACAACCCACGCGCGCAACGCGCAGCATGAATGATTGCTGTTTTTGGAATTGTGCGCCATCCTGATCCAGATTCGATGTTTGAACACCGCACAACCCCCTTGCTGCCCAGGTCCTTGTTTTTTATCCGTCTGGCCCGAAGCTTCGGCTGGGGATTGCTGATTGTCGCCTTTGGTCTGGGCATGGGCATGGCGGGGTATCACCATTTCGAAAATCTCTCCTGGGTGGATTCTTTCGCCAATGCGGCAATGATTCTGTCCGGCATGGGCCCCTTGAACCCGCTGCAAACCAATGCCGGGAAGATTTTTGCCGGCTGTTACGCCCTCTTCAGCGGTCTGGCGTTTATCACGATCAGCGGGATTGTTTTGGCCCCGTTGGCGCATCGGGTCCTGCACAAATTCCACATGGATCTGGAAGCCAAAAAGAAGGAAACCAAAGAACCTAAGAAGCCCTGATGCTCACGCGTGAGGTTCAGACCCCGCGCTTCATCGCTTATCCCTTGAGCGCCGCGTGGTTGCTCCTTCGCATGTCCTGCAACTTCACCTGCAAGTGTTCGAAGGCATCCTGAACCACCTTGAACTTGGCCGTCTGGGGTTGGCCAAGACTGCCAATGTCCCCATTCCGTGCTTCCGCCGTGACCACCTTTTTACCGCCGCGCCACAGCGTGATCTGAAAACCCCAATCGAATGTGCCCTCCTGGGAACTGGTGGCCGTGCAGATCAGGGTGTTGGGTTGGTTGGGGTCGCCCACGACATTGAAACCGGACTCCTTCAAACTTCTGGCCACTTGTTCAACGTAAAGCTGGTCGAACGGATCGGTCACCGTGACGCAGACCGATTTGCATTCGGACAAGTCTCGTTCCGCCCGGCTCGGGCCGTGTGACGCGCAACCCGCGACGAGCCCCGCCAACATCGAAAGAACCAACAGATAAACTTTCATGCGCGTTAGACGCTCCCCAAGGCCCGCCGGTTCATACTAATCAGAACTTAAAAGGGCAACTTGGAGGCTGACAAATTCGCGCGAGGTGTCATAATGGGTTTGCAGATTTCCTCCGGTTGAGTTTTCCCCGCATGAGGGCTTTTTTTCCCTGCGTGAGGGTTTTCTTGGCCGGGGGTTTTTCATGGCTTGCCCCATCAAATGTCTCCGGCGGGATAAACCCTTCACAATCAGCGTTTCGTTGACCCACTTCCACACCCGGGCGGTAAAGATTGTGAACAACTTCCGAATAATACGGAGGGCCCCGGGACATGCTTTGTCCAACCCTCCCGCTCACACTGACCACCAAAAAATGTCATGGGAGGCAGCATGAAGAACAGAAAACGGGTTACTCTCGAGCCGGATTTGGAGGCGGACGTTGCTTTCCTGAACGCTTACCAGCGCCGCGCGCTCGCGCGGAAGTTCGAGCGGTGGGCGCATCAGTTGCGGCTGAGTGCGACGATCCTCCTGGCTGAGCAGAAGCCAAAGCCGAAGCCTTCGCTAAGAGCCGTTTGCCCGCGACGTCTGCGCCTGAACTAACCCCATGAGCACCTTTCCCCTGCTGTTCGGCAACAGCGCTTCCTCCGGCCGGAGGTGTCTGATTCAACTGAAGATGCCCGCTCGGGGAATGCGGAAATTCCCGCCGCGAATTCCACGCTTCGCCACGCCCGGCCACCAGGTCAGCGATCCCCTTGAAATGTTCCGCC
>JAQGOT010000056.1 GCA_028293465.1 Pedosphaera sp.
CTCTCGCAGCCGAGAATGCTGGAATTGGATTACCAGCTTTTCTTTGAAATCAACCCGCTCCATCGCGGCCTGCTGCGACTCGAATCGGGGGGCACAACCCAATCCGCCGTCTTCAGTCCCGAGCAAGCCGTCCAACGGCTTCAGGTCGGCCAGGACCGCCCGGGCCGGCAATTTTTCGTCTTCCTGAAAGAAGGCGTCAGTCACATCTGGACCGGTTACGATCACATCCTCTTTCTGCTCGCGTTGCTGCTGCCGTCCGTGTTGCAGCGCGAAAACAATGCGTGGCGCGGTGTCACGCAATTTCGTCCCGCCGCGATGAATGTCATCAAGATCGTCACCGCGTTCACCCTCGCTCATTCACTCACGCTCAGCCTCGCAACGTTGCATCTCGTCAAGCTGCCCTCGCGCCTCACCGAGTCAGCCATCGCGGCCTCCGTGATGCTCGCGGCCACCAACAATCTCCGCCCGATGATCCAGGAACGCGGCTGGATGGTGGCCTTCGCCTTCGGGTTGATTCACGGTTTTGGTTTTGCCAACGCGCTGTCGGAACTCGGTCTGGAGCACACCGCCCTGCTGGTGACGTTGGTGGGGTTTAACCTGGGCGTGGAAATGGGCCAGCTCGCCATCGTGGCGGTGTTTCTCCCCGTCGCTTTCGGGCTGCGCCGCTCGTGGTTTTACCAGACTCCGATCCTGCGCCTCGGCTCCGCGTTGATTATTCTCATCGCCGGCATCTGGTTGGCGGAAAGAGTTTTCAATCTCAAGCTCCTCCCGTTCTAGGGTTCATCCGACCGTTTCAGCGATGTGCTGCTCCACCAGTTCGCGCGCCGCATCCGGCCCGGAGCGGCGGAGCGGTTTGAATTTTTTCCCTTCCATCTGATTGTACGAAATGAAGAAGTGCTCGATCTGGGCCAGGGTTGCCGGGTTCAAGTCTGCGAGGGTGTGGACTTCCGGCTGTTGCATTTCCGCCACACCAATGAGGCGGTCGTTGCGGAACGTTTCGCCGCCCTGCGTCTCCTCAGCCTCGACGACGCCCACCAGCCGCGTCACCACCAGACAACCACAAAACGACGGCTCCTCCATCAAGACGAGTATGTCGAGCGGATCACCATCGTCAGCCTGGGTCGAGGGCACAAAACCAAAATCGAAGGGAAACACCAGACCCAGCGGCAAAGTCTTTCTCAACTTGAACACGCAGTGCTCGGGATCGTAACTGTATTTATATCGCACGCCTTTGGGCGTTTCAATGACGACGTTGAGCCGGTCTGTTTCCCCATCAAAGGGCAGCAACTCCGAAAAAGGTGATTTCATAACGGCCTCCTTGTTATCGCACTCAACATAACCCCGAGTGGAACAAAACGAAAGCGGTTAATTCTGCGCGGAGGGATTCTCAGCTCTTATGAAATCGAGCCGTTACTCTCCGCGCCATTGGGACTCGCCCGGGACGATCTCCAGGGCGAGTTTCTCCGTGCTGCGCCGGATCAGGCCGACCGACGTGCGGTTGCCGATGCGCGAATCGGTGAGGAGCTTGTGCAGGGCATCGATGGTCGCGACCGGTTGGCCGGCGAATTCAAAGATCACATCGCCTTCCTGCAAGCCGGCCCGTTGCGCCGGGCTGTTCGGCTCGATGGAGACCACCAACAGGCCGGTTTCCACGGGCAGATTGTGAAACCGCACCACGCGGCGGTGAATTTTGACGTTCTGCCCGCCCACGCCGATGTAACTGCGCCGGATTTTGCCGTCCTTCACGAGCCAGCCGGCGACGTACTTGGCAGTGTCGATGGCGATGGCGAAGCAGATGCCTTGCGCCGGCAGGATCACCGCGCTGTTCACGCCGATGACTTCCCCGCGCGAGTTGACGAGCGGGCCGCCGGAGTTGCCCGGGTTCAAGGCGGCGTCGGTCTGGATGATGTCGTCCATCAACCGGCCGGAACTCGCGCGCAGGGAACGGCCCAGCGCGCTCACCACGCCGGCCGTGACGGTGTATTGGAAGCCATAGGGGTTTCCGATGGCGATCGCCAACTGGCCGACGCGCAAATCCTTAGATTCGCCCAGCTTCGCCGCCGTGAGGTTCGGCGCATAAATGCGGAGCACCGCCAGATCCGTCTCGGGATCTTCACCGACCAAATGGGCATCCGGCCGGCGGCCGTCATCCAGCGTCACTTCGATCTTCGAGGCACCGTGGACGACATGGCTGTTGGTCAGGACCAAACCGTCGGGACTGATGACGAAGCCGGAGCCACTGCCCGCGCGCACTTCGCCGCGACCGGTCACCACCTTGTGCACCTCGATATTGACCACCGAATGGCTGACTTGATCCGCCGCTTTCACCACGGCTTGGGAATAGGCATCCAGCAATTCGCCATCACCCGACGGTCCGGGAGGAGTCGCGGAGGAAACGACCGCGCTGTCGCCGTTGCTGATCAGGGGCTCAAATCCCACGCGTTCCAGTTCTGCATCTGCGTAAATATTCGTATCACTCATCTTCAAACTTTCCGCCCGCAACCCGCTTCATTAAAAGATTCCGGGCTAACTTTTGTGCAACCTAATGCCATTTCACCCGGCGTCAAATCAGCCCCGAATAGACTGTGGGTGAGCTTGTTAGAACAGCCGCCTTCACATCTCTTCGGCCAGCCAGTTTTCGGTCAACCAGTTTTCTGTAGCGTCTGGCGCCCCCTATCCAGCATGCTCCCGGAATGAAAGACCTCACCGATGCCCGCATGATCAAACTTAAGGGAATTCTGTTCCTGATCATCGGTCTGCTTTCCGCGCTGTTGCTGATTCTGGAGCAGCCGACGTTGAAGGTGGGGGCGTTGTTGGGAATCTGCGTCTGGTGCTTCTGCCGCTTTTACTATTTCGCGTTTTACGTCATCGAGCGGTACGTGGACCCGAGCTATCGCTTCTCCGGGTTGTGGTCGTTTGCGGGTTACATGGTGCAAAGAAAGCGCCATGGGGAGACTTCGACGCGAGAGCGGAAGTAAAGTAACTACATCTCGAGGATCACCGGTTCGGCGGGCACGGGCTTGCCGGCGGGAGCTTTCAGGAATTTGGCGAGGTAAATGCAGTAGTAGGCGCAGGCGAGGGAGAGCACCCCGTTGATGGGAAAATGGGTCATCCGGCCACCCGGCCCCTGGCCGAGGATCATGCCGCTGAGCAGGGAGGTGAGGCCCATGGCAAACTGTTGGACGGAGGAATTGATGCTCATGAAGCCGCCGCGGTCGCGGGCCTCCACGGCGCCGGTCATCATGGCCATGGCGGGCACCATGCGGCCGGACATGCAGATCATCAGGAGGGTCGAGGTCGCGATGGCCACAACGAGCGGCACGCGGGGCAGGTTCGTGAGCACCAGAATGGGAACGGCGGTGGACAGGGAGGTGATGGTGAACACGCGCATTTTCCCGGAGCGGTCAGACCAGCGCCCGACCCAGTTCATGCTGAAGAAGGTGCATAACCCACCGAAGAGATAGATGAGCGGGAGCTGCTTTTCCGTGAGTCCCACGTTCGCGACCATGTAGGTGGCGATGTAGGGAAACACACAGAAACCGGCGCAGGTCAGCGCGGCCATGAA